>NZ_VWWK01000004.1:0-135882 GCF_011753035.1 Burkholderia sp. Ax-1720
GGCCAGCGTATGGCCGCGTGCCAGCGCCGCGACCGACCAGCCCGCGCGCGCCAGCGCCGCGGCCAGCAGCCCGCCGATCGCGCCCAGGCCGACCACGGTGACCTTCTGCGGTGAATTCTTCATGCGCGGCACTCCTCGATAGAGAGAAAGTCTCGATGATGAGCCAGGCGCCCGGTCCCCGCACCTCGCCAAAAAGTTGCGTCCGCAACCTTGCCGACACAAATGCTTACCGGCGGCGCGGCCCGACGCGGCGCGGCTGCGACCGACCCAGCGGGTCCCGCGCGCCGCCGACCGGTAACAAAACGTGACGGCGCCGCTCAGGGCAAACGCACTAGAAAGCCCCGTGCATTTGGCCCTGTTGGCGGCACGCGGATCTTCGTATTCTGGACTGACTCCGACTTCCGTGAAGGAGACAGGCAATGAAACTCCATACCACGCCCGATCCGCAGCCGATCGAGCCGCAGCCGCCACCGGGCGATCCCTTGCCCGGCCGCGACCTGCCCGGCAAGCCGCAACCGGACGTGCCTGTGCCGCCGCCGGGGTTGCCGCCCGTGACGCCGATTCCCGACCCGCCGCGCGGTTGACGCGGAATCGGCCCTCGAATCGATCCTTATTGTCATCGACGACATCATCCACTCAACGGAGAACGACATCATGAACAACACCAACAAGACCACCCTGGCTTCGATCCTCACCGTCAGCGCCGCCCTGCTGCTGGGTACCGCCGGCATGCCGGCCGCCTATGCGCAGGCTTCCGCGGCCGACAGCAACAGCGCGATGAAGTCGGACCAGCCGGTCAGCGATACCTGGATCACCACCAAGGTGAAGACCCAGCTGGCCACCACCAAGGGCGTGAAGAGCACGGAAGTCGACGTGAAGACCGTCGACGGCGTGGTGACGCTGACCGGCGTGCTGCCCTCGAAGGTCGCCGTGAAGAAGGCGGTGGCCGTCACCAAGGCCGTCAAGGGCGTCAAGCAGGTGGACGACTCGGGCCTGAAGTCGCAGGGTTAATGCAGGGCTGAACCAGCAGGCGTGACCGACGGCGCCGCCCTCGCGGCGCCGACATCCGGCAACCCTCAAGGGAGGAACGCATCATGAACGAAGACAAGATCAAGGGTCAGTGGAAGCAGCTCGCGGGCAAGCTCAAGGCCAAGTGGGGCAAGCTCACCGACGACGACCTGAAGGTGCTGGACGGCAACCGTGAATACCTGGCGGGCCGGATCCAGGAACGCTACGGCATCGCGCGCGACGAAGTGGACAAGCAGTTGAACGACTTCGACCGTACGCTGTAAACGACTGACGGGCGCGGCGCACCGAAGCGGTGAAGCCGCGCCGCACAAGGAGGACCGAGATGGGTAAATACCTGATCGCCTGGTTGCTGGGCGTGCCGATCGGGCTCCTGATCGTGATCTACCTGATCGCGCACATTTTCTGATTGCGCATGGCGCGGTGCATTGCCGAAAGGCGGTGCACCGCGCATCTTTTTGCCTCCCCTCCCCGCTCAGACATCCCGTTCCGGCAACCAGACGATGCTCGCCTCGATGGTTTCGCCCGGCGCCAGCACGCAGCCGCCGCGCGCGCCTTCCGGCAGGTCGAGATTGAGCCAGTCGGTGGTGTTGCTGACCGGCTCGGCGCAGAAGAAGGCCTCGCCGCGCGGCGAATAGAGCACGAAGCAGTCAAGCGGCGCATCGGCGCGCATGGTCAGCCGGCGCCGCTCCTCCGGCCAGTCGATCACGGTCTCGCGGCGCCAGCCGACGAAGTTGTTGTCGCGCGGCACCGCCTCGACGGCCACGCCGCGCGCGAGCGCATCGACCGCCGGATCGGCGCCGAGCGAGACCGGCAGCAATTCGCCGTCGCTATGCCACATCGCCGCCACCTCGGTGCGGATCCGCGTGCTCGCGCCGCGCGGATAGTAGGGATGATGGCCGAAGCCGAACGGCATCGGCCGGCTGTCGAGATTGCGCGCCGCGAGCGTCAGCTTCAGGCCCAGCGGGCCGAGCTCGATGCGCTGCGTGGCGGCATAACGAAACGGCCAGCCGGGATGCTGCGCGGTACCCGCGCCGGCTTCCGGCTCGTACTCGAAGGCCAGCTCGACGCTCGCGTCGTCCTGCTCGATCACCTGCCAGGGCCGCTGCCAGGCATGGCCGTGCAGCGCATGGCGCAACGCGCCGTCGCCCATCGGCAACTGCCACTCCCGTCCCTCGAAACGGAACCGCCCGTCGCGAATCCGGTTGCAATACGGCATCAGCGGGAAACTGGCCAGCAGCAGGGGATCGCCGCTGTCGAGCGCGGCCTGCCCGGTCGGGCGCAGCCAGTGCACCGGCCCGGCCGGCGTCTCGTCGTGGAACCCGGCCAGCGAGCCGCCCAGCGCCGGCGCCACCAGCACGCGCCGCGCGCCCTCGCTCAGCACCAGCAGCCCGGGATCCTCGGGCCGCTCGCGGGCGGGCCGGGAGGACGCTCGCGAGGCCGCGGGCGCGATCAGGGAACACGAGGAGGAGGGAAACGACGAGGCTTCGGGCCGGCTATTCAAGACGATGACTCCCATGACGGCAGGTTGGCGGTCGAGCTGGCATCCTGATCGAGCTGGACGCCCGGGCCTGCCCGCACCGCAGCAGCGTCGCATAGGCATTGCATTTCCGTCAATTTATTACTAATAATTCGTCAATGAACGGCGCAGCCGATGCGCCCCCGTATCCCGCCTTAGCTCCCGAATGAAAAAATCGACCCAGCGCCGTCCGACCATGACCGATATCGCCAAGATCACCGGCGTATCGCAATCCACGGTGTCGCTCGTGCTGAACGGCGCGGTCGGCGCCAAGTTCTCCGACGACACGCGCCAGAAGGTGCTCAAGACCGCCGAGGAACTCGGCTACCAGTTGCCGACCCGCGCCAGCGCGCCGGCCGCGCCCGGCGAACGCCACCAGATCGTCTACGTCGCCGACGAGATCTCGACCAGCCCGCACCCGGTGGTCAGCATCGACGGCGCGCGCGACGCGGCCTGGAACAACGGCTGCCTGCTGGCGGTGTACTCCACCCACGGCAATGCCGAGATCGAGCAGCGGGTGCTGCAGCAGGCGCTGTCGAGCCCGAACGTGCTGGGGGTGATCTACGCGACGGTCTATACCCGCAAGGTGACGGTGCCCGCCGCCCTGCTCAAGGTGCCCACCGTGCTGCTGAACTGCTACAGCAGCGAGCGGCCGCTGTCCTCGGTGGTGCCGGCCGAGGTGGCCGGCGGCCATACCGCCACCGAGTACCTGACCGCCGCGGGCCATCGCCGGATCGCCTTCATCAACGGCGAAACCTGGCAGGACGCGGCCAAGGACCGGCTCAAGGGCTACCGCCAGGCGCTGGCCACCGCCGACCTGCGCTTCGACCCGAACCTGGTGCGC
The DNA here is from genome assembly GCF_011753035.1 of Burkholderia sp. Ax-1720. Classification (NCBI taxonomy): domain Bacteria; kingdom Pseudomonadati; phylum Pseudomonadota; class Betaproteobacteria; order Burkholderiales; family Burkholderiaceae; genus Burkholderia; species Burkholderia sp. Ax-1720. The sequence continues at coordinate 3,390 of NZ_VWWK01000004.1, forward strand.
GACGGCGACTGGAGCTCGGGCAAGGGCTTCGAGCACACGCTGTCGCTGATGAAGGAGCCGCATCCGCCCACCGCGATCTTCTGCGCCAACGACCTGACCGCGATCGGCGCGATCGAGGCGCTCAAGCAGCTCGGCCTGCGCGTGCCGGAGGACGTCTCGGTGATGGGCTACGACGACCAGGAAATCGCCCGCCACACGCACCCGCCGCTCACCACCGTGGTGCTGCCGAACTACGAGCTGGGCCGCTGGGCGGTGGAGACGCTGCTGCAGGAGCACGAAAACCGCGATGCCGGCGCACCGTTCCGGCAGCGCACCGTCAAGCTCGACGGGCCGCTGATCGAGCGCGGCTCGGTGGGCGCGCCGGCGGGCGCCGAAACCGGGACGGAATCCGGAGCGGAACCGGCCGCCGACCTCGGGGATACCCGAGGTAATATTTTTAATTCATGACTGTTAATATTAATTCGATCGCCGGCGCCGGAGGCGCCAACCACACCTCGTCGTGAAACGTGTTGGGTCAACAAGAAACGGAGACAAGCATGTCAACTGCTTCGCTGCATCGCAATCTCGTCACCCTGGCGCTGTGCCTGGCCGGCGCGTGGTCGGCCGCCGCGCTCGCGCAGGACACCGCCGCGCAGAAGGTCGGCAACAGCTCGAACGAGACCTGCACCAACCCGAAACCGGGCAGCCTCAAGCTGGGCGACCTGGTGGTGGGCTTCTCGCAGTCGGAAAACGAACAGAATCCGTTCCGCGCCACCGAGACCGCCTCGGTGCGCGCCGCCGCCAAGGCCGCCGGCGTCAAGCGCCTGCTCTACACCAACGCGAACAACAACCCGGCCAAGCAGGTGTCGGACATCCAGAGCATGATCAACCAGGGCGCGCAGGCGCTGATCGTGGCGCCTAACAACTCCACGGGCCTGCAGCCGGCCTTCGCGCAGGCCAAGGCCAAGGGTATCCCGGTGGTCACCATCGACCGCCAGACCGCCGGCACCTTCTGCGAGGACTTCATCACCTTCCTCGGCTCCGACTTCTTCGAGCAGGGCCGCCGCGCCGCGCAGGCGCTGGCCGACGCCACCGGCGGCAAGGCGGTGATCGCCGAGATCCAGGGCGGCTACGGCAACACGGTGGAAAGCCAGCGCACCGACGGCTTCGCCGAAGGGCTCAAGAAGTACCCGAACATGAAGATCGCCGCCGCGCAGACCGCCAACTGGTCGACCACCGAGGCGCAGAAGGTGATGGAGCAGATCCTGCTCTCGCATCCCGACGTCAACGCCGTCTACACGCATGCCGACGTGATGACGCTGGGCGCGATCACCGCGCTGCGCCAGGCCGGCAAGCTCAAGGGCGTGACGATCGTCTCGATCGACGGCACCAAGGACGTGGTGCGCGACATCACGGCCGGCACCGTGGCGGCCGATGTCGAGACCAATCCGCGCTTCGGGCCGCTCGCCATCCAGTCGCTGTCCGACTGGTTCGCCGGCAAGCCCGTGCCGCAGAAGCAGATCATGAAGGACGCGCTCTACGACAAGAGCAACGCCAAGCAGTCGCTCGACGTCGGCGCCGTGTACTGACGCCCCGCCCGCTCCCGCCATCACGCCCCGGAGGCCCCGCGATGAACGACCCGGCCAAGACAGCAGCGGCCTCACCAAGCCCGGCCGCCGGGCCCGCCCGCGAGGCGGGCCGGATCGTGCTCGAGACGCGTCACGCGTCCAAGACCTTCGGCGTGGTGCGCGCGCTGCGCGATGTCTCGCTGACGTTGCGCGCCGGCGAGGTGCATGGCCTGATCGGCGAGAACGGCGCCGGCAAATCGACGCTGATCAAGGTGCTGACCGGCTTTCATCCGCTCGACGAGGGCGCGGTCCACCTCGACGGCGAGCCGGTCGCCTTCGCCTCGCCGCGCGACGCGCAGCGCCGGGGCGTGAGCGCGGTCTACCAGGAAATCAACCTGATCCCCGAGCGCAGCGTGGCCGAGAACATCTTCATCGGCCACGAGCCGCGACGCTTCGGCCTGCTGATCGATCGGCGCCGCATGAACGCGCTGGCCGGCGAGATCGTGCAGCGCTACGGCCTGAGCGTGGACCCGGCCGCCAAGCTCAGCGCGCTCGGGCTCGGCGAGCAGCAGATGGTGTCGATCGCGCGTGGCGTCTCGCTCGGCGCGCGCGTGCTGATCCTCGACGAACCCACCTCGGCGCTGTCGGGGGCCGAGGTCGAGGTGCTGTTCGGGGTGGTCGAGCGGCTGCGCGCCGACGGCATCGCCCTGCTGTTCGTCAGCCACCGGCTGTCCGAATGCTACCGGCTCTGCGACCGCTTCACGGTGATGCGCGACGGCGCGATCGTGAAGACCGGCACGCCTGCCGAGCTGCCGCGCGCGGCCCTGATCGCCGCGATGCTGGGCCGCGAGGGCAAGGGCCATGGCGGCCGCGTCGAGCGGCCCGCAGCCGCCTGCGCCACGCAGGCCGCGCCCGCCCTGCAGGTCGAGCGGCTGCGCTGGCGCACGCGGGTGCGCGACGTCTCGCTGCGCATCGCGCCGAAGGAAATCGTCGGGCTCGCCGGGCTGCTCGGCTCGGGCCGCACCGAGACCTTCAAGGCCGTGTTCGGCGCGCAGAAGGCCGAGGGCGGCGAGGTGCGCGTCGGCGACGGCCAGCCGCTGCGTCATGCCGTGCCGGCCCGCTCGATCGAGCGCGGCCTGGCCTTCCTGTCCGAAGACCGCCGCTCCGAAGGCATCTTTCCGCGCCTGTCGGTGCGCGACAACCTGGTGGCCTCGGTGCTGCCGCGCATCTCGCGCTTCGGCTTCATCTCGACGCGCCGCCAGGACGAACTGGTGGCCCGCTACATCGAGGCGCTCGGCATCAAGACCGCCGGGCCCGGCGCGCCAATCTCCACGCTGTCCGGCGGCAACCAGCAGAAGGTGCTGATCGCGCGCTGCCTGTCCACCCATCCCAGCGTGCTGCTGCTCGACGACCCGACGCGCGGCATCGACGTCGGCGCCAAGGAGGAGGTGCATCGCGTGGTGCGGGGCCTGGCCGACGACGGGCTCGCGGTGGTGGTGACCTCCTCCGAGATGGAGGAACTGCTGGAGCTGACCGATCGCCTGGTGGTGCTCAACGAGGGCGTGACCACCGGCTCGCTGGAGACGCGCGGCGCCAGCTCCGACGACGTGCTGGCGATCCTCGCGCGCAGCGCCCAGGACGAGCCGCGCGACGTCGATGCCGCCGAGCTCGCGCCCGACGATGCGCCTCGCCGAGGATGAACCGGCCGTGATGCGCGCTCGCCGCGCCGGCCGGCGGACCGCCATGCGCATCGCCGCTTATATCGTCACTTCGATCGCCGCTTCCATCGTCAATTCGATCGCCGTGTCCGGCTCCGCGCCGGGCTGCTCCAACCCACTCGCGAGGATCGCTTGAGCCTGTCGAACTCTCCCGTGCAACGTCCGGCCGGCAACGCGGCCGGCCATGCCGCGCTGATCTGGGCGCGCGACCACAGCGTCTACGTGGCGCTCGCGCTGCTGGTGCTGATCAACCTGGCCATCACGCCCGGCTTCTCCAATCCGCTCGCCGCGCGCAGCCTGCTGTTCGAGGCCGCGCCGGTGGTGCTGATCGCGCTCGGCCAGAACCTCGCGATCGCCACGCGCGGCATCGACCTGTCGGTCGGCTCGGTGATGGCGCTGGCCAGCGCGACCCTGGCGGTCTGCCTCGATGCCGGCACCGGCACGGCGATCGCGGCCGGCATCGCGGCGGGCCTGCTGGTGGGCCTCTTCAACGGCGCGCTGGTCTCGATCCTGCGCATCGACCCGCTGATCTCGGGGCTGGCGCTGCTGGTCGCCGCGCGCGGGCTCGCGCAGGCCCTGGTGGGCGGCTCGCGCGTGAGCCTGCCGGGCGCCGATGCCTTCGACCTGCTCGGCACCGGCTCGCTCGGCCCGCTGCCGGTGGTGATGCTGATCGCGCTCGCGCTGGCCGTGCTGGTGATGCTGGTGGTCCAGCGCACCACCTTCGGCCGCTACACCGTGCTGATCGGCGCGAGCCGCGCGGCGGCCTATCTCGCCGGGATCCCGGTGCGCCGCACGCTGTTCCTGGTCTATGCCGCCAGCGGCACGCTGGCGGGCCTGGCCGGCGTGTTCGCCTCGGCCCGGCTCGGCGCGTCCGACCCGAACTACGTCGGCGTGAACTTCGAACTCGACGCGATCGCCGCCTCGGTGATCGGCGGCACGCCGCTCTCGGGCGGCCGCATCTCGATCGTCGGCACCGTGTTCGGCGTGCTGCTGCTGCAGGTGCTCGATGCCAGCTTCATCATGAACAACGTCAGCTTCACCTATGCGCAGATCCTCAAGGCCGTGTTCATCGTCGTCGCGCTCTACCTGCAGCGCCAGGGAGGCTGAATGAACGCGCGCACCGACCTCGATCGCAACGGCGCGCCGCCCGCGCGCGTCGACACGCCCGCTCCCGGCTCCCCGCCGCCATCCGCCGCGCCGCTGCGCGCCGGCAAGGCACGCCGCGCACGCCTGCTCGGGCTGATCCAGTCGCGCGGCGCGATCGGCATCCTGGTGCTGGTCTGCGCGGTGGCCGGGGCGGTCTTTCCCGATTTCCTGCGTCCCGCCAACCTGGCGGACATCGTCTCCGCAGGTTCTTTCCTCGGCCTGATCGCGATCGGCCAGAGCCTGGTGATCATCATGGGCGGCTTCGACCTGTCGGTCGGCTCGATGGTCGGGCTCGGCACCGTGATCGCCGCCTACGCGGCGCCCTATGGCTGGGGCGCGGCGATGCTCGCGCCGATCGTCGCGGGGCTGGTGGTCGGGCTGGTCAACGGCGTGCTGATCGCGCGGGCGCGCATGGCGCCCTTCATCGTCACGCTGGCCGCCCTGCTCGGCCTCAAGGGCCTCGCCCTGGTACTGGCCAGCCAGGACCTGCTGATCGAGAACCCCGGCTTCTTCACGCAGATCGCCAACGGCTCGATCCTCGGCGTCAGCTCGCTGATCTGGCTGCTGGTGCTGGCCTACCTGATCGGCGCCGTGGTGCTGAACGCCACGCCCTACGGCTCGGCCCTGTTCGCGATCGGCGGCAACGAGGAAGCGGCACGCATGCTCGGCGTGCGCGTCGAGCGCGTGAAGATCCTCACCTACGGGCTGAGCGGGGCACTGGCGGGCCTGGCCGGCGCGCTGCTGGCCTCGCACCTGGACTCGGGCCTGTCGGGCGCGGGCAGCGGCTACGAGCTGCAGTCGATCGCGGCGGCCGTGATCGGCGGCGTGCTGCTCACCGGCGGCGTCGGCACCATGGCGGGGCCGCTGGCCGGCGTGCTGCTGCTCGGCGTGATCCAGAACGTGATCAACCAGGTCGGCACCCTGAGCCCCTACTACCAGAACCTCGCCAGCGGCGTGTTCCTGCTGATCGCGGTGATCGTGCAGACGGTGCTGACCAGCTCGCGCAAGACGTGAACACGCGCGCCGCGCGGCGGATTCGGGCTGCGCGGTATCGGGCGGAAAACGGGGGAATCAGAACGAGGATGCCGAGGAATGCAAACGGGGGTGGTGCGTGAGGCCGGACTCGAACCGGCACACCCTTGCGGGCGTCAGGACCTAAACCTGGTGCGTCTACCAATTTCGCCACTCACGCACATCGATGTTCGCGAACGCCGCCGCCGCGAGGCGGCCGGCGCGTTCCGCGAGCACGCCATCCCTGGAGTCGGACGGCCGCCGGAAAGCGCGAGCGCGAGATTCTAACCGATCTCCCCGCGCTTGTCTCTAGCCGCCGCATCGATCGCGAGGCGGTGCTAGAATCGCCGCGCATTTGCCTGCGCATTTGTTCCGAGACGCGGCGCCCGCCACGCGGTAACGCCGCCCGCCCCCACCACTGCGAACCCACTCGCCGCCATCCCGCCCGTGAATTTCGACGACTATTGCCAGCAGAAGGCCGCGCCCCCCGGCTCCAGCGTCTATTACGCGCTGCGCCAGGCGCCGCTCGCCAGCCAGGGCGCGCTGAGCGCGCTGTTCGCGCTGCGCCGCGAACTCGAGGAAACCACGCGCGAGACCAGCGAGCCGACCATCGGCCAGACCAAGCTGGCCTGGTGGCGCAAGGAGCTCGCCGCGCTGGCCGAGGGCCAGCCTTCGCATCCGGTCTCGCAGGCACTGGCCCGGCATGCCGGCGCCATCGCGCGCGACCATGCCGCGCTGCAGGCGCTGGCCGACGGTTTCGCGATGGATCTCGAACAGGCGCGCTACCTGGACTGGCCCAACCTGCGCCGCTACGTGGAGCGCGTGGGCGGCGGTTTCGCGGGCCTGGTGGCGCGCGCCGCGGCCGGCCCCACCATCGCCGATACCGCGCCCGCCTGGGCCGCCTCGCTCGGCGAGGGCCTGCAGCTCGCGCAGATCGTCGAGGAAGTCGGCGACGATGCGCGCCATGGGCGCGTCTACCTGCCGATCGACGAATTGCAGCGCTACGAGGTGACGGCCGCTGACCTGATGCACCGCCGCTACAGCCCCGCCTTCAGCGAACTGATGCGCTTCCAGGCCACGCGCGCGCGCGAGACGCTGCATGCCGCGCTCGAGGCCATTCCCGCCGCCGAGCGGCGCGCGCAGCGCAGCCTGCGGGCACTGGCCGCGCTCTCGCTGGCCACGCTCGACGAGATCGAGGGCGAGGACTACCAGGTGCTGCACCAGCGCATTTCGCTGACGCCGATCCGCAAGCTGTGGGTGGCCTGGCGCGCCGCGCGACGACGCTAGCCCAGGCCCGGCGCTTGCGCGGGCAACGGCTCGCGCCGGCATTCACACCTCAGGCGCGCAGCAAGGGCAGCGGCGCGAAACGCCCGCGCAGCACCGCCGCCGCATCCATCCCCCACCAGGGCCCGAGCACGGTGGCGTAAAGCTGCCGGAAATCGACCGCCACCGGCAGGTTGCCGTTGCCGTCGAGCCGCGCCAGCGCGGGCCGCTCGCCATACAGGCCGCCGCGCACGCGTCCGCCCATCACGAAGTGCGGCGCGGCAGTGCCGTGATCGGTGCCGCCGCTCTGGTTCTCGCGCACGCGCCGGCCGAACTCGGCATACGTCATCACCAGGCTGTCGTTCCAGCGGCCCAGCTCGATCAGGGCCGAGCGCATCGCCACCAGGCCCTCGGCCAGTTGCTTGAGCAGCGCGGCCTGCTGCCCGGCCTGGTTCTGGTGCGTGTCGAAACCGTTCAGCGTGAGCCGCAGCACCGCCACGCCCTGCCCCGCGAGCGGGCGCCGCTGCGGCGACTCGCAGCTCGACAGCACCTGCATGGCGGTCTTCACCGAGGTGCCGAACGGCCCGGCGGGAAACGCGGTGGCAAAGCCGAAGGCACCCTCGCGCGGACGCAGCCGCGCCGCCGCGTTGACGATGTCGTTCTCGACGTCGATCAAATGCGCGAGCGCGGGATTGCGCTCGCGCAGCGAGACCGAATGCGCGAGCTTCGCGGCGCCGATGAACTGCGCCGGGTTGACCAGCACGATCGCACGCGCGCCGTTCGCGAGCGGCCCCATCTCGGCGCTGCCGAACACCACGCCGTCGGCCGCGAAACCGGGCGGCACCGGCGCATGCGCGAAGGCGCGCGTGAGCCAGCCCTCGCCGAGGATCTCGTCGGAACGCGAGGCGGTATCCCAGATCTCGATCGAGCGGAAATGCGAGAGGTTCGGCTGCGGATAGGCGACGCCCTCCACCACCGCCAGCTCGTGCGCCTGCCAGATCGGCAGCAGCGGCGCCAGCGCGGGATGCAGGGCCGCGTGCTGGTCGAGCGGCAGCACAGCTTCGCGACGCAGGCCGAGGGTGGGACGCATCTCGCGGTAGAGCGGATCGTCGTAGGGCACCACCGTGTTCAGGCCGTCGTTGCCGCCCTTCAGCTCGACCAGGATCAGCAAGCGCTCGTAGTGCGCGGCGCCGGGGTTCGCCAGGGGCTCGCCCGCGAAGGCCGTGGATGGCGTCCACAGCGGCAGGCCCGCGGCGCCGGCCATGCCGGCCGCGCTCGTCAGGCCCAGGAAATCGCGTCGCTTCATGATGCCGTCCTCCTCGCCGCGCCGCTCGCGCGCTTCAGGTCAACTGGTAGACCGGGTCCATCAACAGCGCGCGCAGATAGGCCGCGCCGTTCGCATCGGCATCGATCGCCGCCACCGGCGAGAGCGGCAGCACCGCGTGCTGGAGCTGCAGCTCGGCCGACAGCGTGGGCCTGGCCTGCGGCGCCGTGCCGAAGCGCGCGAGCCAGCCATCGAGGTCCAAGCGCAGCGTCGCCGGCTTCGCCGCCATCCCGGCAACTCGCGCGGTCGGCTTCATGCTCGCCGTGGTGGAACGGAACATGCGCTCGATGAATTGCTTGCGCGCCAGCAGGGTCGCGCTGTTGATCCACAGCGTGCCGCCCGGCCAGCCCTTAACGTTGGGCGGCGCGAACAGGTTCTCGCCGAGCCCGCGCACCACCGGCACGAACTGCGCGGCATCGCCGTAATCGATCTCGAACAGGCGCAGGTTGCCCACCACGAACTCGACCGGCGACTTCACATGCAGGCCGCGCACGCGATCGCTCCAGAACGCCTCGCACGAGAACAGCGCGACCAGCAGCGCGCGAATCTCATAGCCGCTGTCGCGAAAGCGCGCGGCGATGCCGTCGAGCTCGGCCACATCGGGCGTATCGGGCGTATCGGAGACGAACTCACGCCACAGCTTCGCCGCGACGAAGCCTGCCGTTTCCGGCTGCGCGAGCAGCACGTCGAGCACGCGATCGGTATCGAGCGGGCCGGTCACGCCGAGCACGGTCTTCACGCCATCGTCGTGAAGATTCGGATGCCAAACCGTTTCGATGGTATCGGGATCGAGCCCCCAGCCGGTCAGCGCGCGCGCCGCCTCGGTCACGTCGCGCTGCGTGTAATGGCCCTCGCCGAGCGTGAACAGCTCCATCACCTCGCGCGCGAAGTTCTCGTTGGGCCGGCCCTTGCGATTGCTCGCGCCGTCGAGGTACTGGAGCATCGCCGGATCCTTCGCCACCGCGTGCAGCATGGTGCCGAAATTGCCGAGCGCCTCGCCGCGCAGCAGCCGGTGCTGGACCGCCATGGTGCGCGCATACGGCACCTTGTCCTGCCCCGAGGTGAAGTGCCGATGCCAGAACAGCGTCATGCGTTCGGTGAGCGGCGAAGGCGTGACCAGCATCTCGCCGAGCCACCAGGCGCGCAGCGCGTCGTAGCGCTGGCCTTGCAGGCGCTGGTCGTCGCGGCGCTGCTCGGGCGTCCAGGCGTTGCGGATCGCGCGCGGCGGCGGCATCTCGTCGACCCAGGCCGGCAGCGGCGTGACGCTGTCGCGATGCGTGCCGTCCAGCAGGCGCTCGACGGCCTGCGCGCGTGTCATGCCGACGTAACGCGCCACCTCGGCCGGGGGCGCCGTGAAGCCGGTGCGCGCGAGCAGGAAACGCGCGTCGTCGGCATCGAGCGGCGCGAGCATCGCGCTCGGCCATGCGTCGCCGGCATGCGAGCCCGCATGCGCACGCATGCCATGCGCGCGATGCGCTGCCGGCGGCTGCGCGGGAGGGACATCGGTATCGAATCGAGGCATGGCCGCGCCGCTCCCGAAAGCTGCCTGGAAAGAAACCGGCGAGAGATGCGACACGCGTATCGTTCCCGGCGGTGTTCAAACCTCAACAACGGACCACGCCCGCGCGACGTTGACGCGCGCGCGCAGATGATTCCGCCATCGGCGGGACATGAAAGCAGGCTAGGGGAGAAAAACGGAAGACAGCGAAAGACGGCTCAGCGCTTGTACAGCTCGCGCACCGCGTCCTCGATATGCTGGCGCAGCAGATGGCGTTCCTCGGGCGTCATGTGGCCGTCGCGGCGACGCTGGTCGAGATCGGGGGACACGGCGGAACGGCCAGGCTCGTCGAAGCGATCGAGTTGCGCATCGCGCGGCGGGGGCGGCGGCATGCGGGGACGCGAGGCCTTGTGCGACGACCCGCCCCGCTCGGGGCGTTGGGCGCAAGCGAAGTTCGATGCAAAGAGACCGGCGAACACGATCGTCAGTGCGCACGCAATCCGGGTGGGTCGCATCACTGTTCTCGCTTCTCTGGTCGATTTGTTCCCTTCGTCACGCGGCAACCGTCTAACCTCTGGTACTTGAACAAACCCGGCGAATATCGGGCAAACGAACTACGAAATATCGAGTGGGTGGAGTATCCACTGAATTTCCGCGCCAAGTAAAGGAGTCTCTAACGAGTGTCTTTACTCAGCATCGCAGCCCGGGTAAATTTTGTAACTGACTGTTACTCGCAAAATCCCGCGCCCGTGCGCGCCTTCGTAATCGAGATAAGATGCCGTCCATGGAAACCAAAAATCCCTCGAAAATCCTCGTCGTCGACGACGATCCCCGTTTGCGCGACCTGCTGCGCCGCTACCTCGGCGAGCAGGGCTTCAACGTATATGTCGCCGAAAATGCGACGGCAATGAACAAGCTCTGGGTGCGCGAGCGTTTCGACCTGCTGGTGCTCGACCTGATGCTGCCCGGCGAGGATGGCCTGTCGATCTGCCGCCGCCTGCGCGGCAGCAACGATCGCACGCCGATCATCATGCTCACGGCCAAGGGCGAGGACGTGGACCGCATCGTCGGCCTCGAGATGGGTGCCGACGACTACCTGCCCAAGCCCTTCAATCCGCGCGAGCTGGTCGCGCGCATTCACGCGGTGCTGCGCCGCCAGGCGCCGGCCGAACTGCCGGGCGCGCCCTCGGAAACCACCGAGGTGTTCGAGTTCGGCGAGTTCTCGCTGAACCTGGCCACCCGCACGCTGACCAAGTCCGGCCAGGAGATTCCGCTGACCACCGGCGAATTCTCGGTGCTCAAGGTCTTCGCGCGTCATCCGCGCCAGCCGCTGTCGCGCGAGAAGCTGATGGAACTCGCGCGCGGCCGCGAATACGAAGTGTTCGACCGCAGCCTCGACGTGCAGATCTCGCGCCTGCGCAAGCTGATCGAGCCTGATCCGGGCAGCCCGCGCTTCATCCAGACCGTCTGGGGCCTCGGCTACGTATTCATCCCCGACGGCGCCGCCTGAGTGGTCCCGGCGCGCGTTCGCGCGTGCCGGAACCCGCCGCCCTGCCTGCTTGGACAGTCCGCCCTATGCGCATTGACCGGCGCCTCCTGACGCTCGTATTCGGCGGGCTGTTCTGGCGCACCTTCCTGCTGATCGCGCTGTTGATCGCGGTCAGCCTCGCCGCGTGGTTCCAGAGCTTCCGCGTGATCGAGCGCGAGCCGCGCGCGCAGCGCGTGGCCCTGCAGCTCGTCGCGGTGGTCAAGCTCACGCGCACCGCCCTGCTCTATTCGGATCCGGACCTGCGCCGCGCGCTGCTCCAGGACCTGGAGAGCAACGAGGGCGTGCGCGTCTACCCGCGCGAAACCACCGACAAATTCAAGCTCCAGCCCGACGAATCGCTCAATCGCCTGATCGAGCACGATATCCGCAGCCGGCTCGGCGACGATACCGTGATCGCGCAGTCGGTCAACGACATCCCCGGCGTCTGGATCAGCTTCAAGATCGACGACGACGATTACTGGGTGGCGCTCGACCGCGACCAGCTCGACACCGTCACGGGCCTGCAATGGGCCGGCTGGGGCCTGTTCGCGCTGGCGCTGTCGCTGCTCGGCTCGGCCTTCATCACCAGCCTGGTGAACCAGCCCTTCTCGCGGCTCGCGCTGGCCGCGCGCAAGGTGGGCGCCGGGCAGATGCCCGAGCCGCTGCCCGAGCGCGGCATGGGCGTGGCCGCCGAAACCAATCGCAGCTTCAACCAGATGGTGCGCGATCTCGAGCAGCTCGACGCCGACCGCGCGCTGATGCTGGCCGGCATCTCGCACGACCTGCGCACGCCGCTGGCGCGGCTGCGCCTGGAAACCGAGATGAGCCCCTCGGACCAGGCCACCAAGGACGCGATGGTCGACGACATCGAGCAGATGGACCGCATCATCGCCGCCTTCATCGACTACGCGCGGCCGATGCAGCCGCGTTCGCTCGAGCCGGTCGATCTCTCGCTGGTCGCGCACGACGTGGCCGCGCGCCTGGCCAACGAGGAAGGCGTGCAGATCCGCACCGTGCTGGCGCCGGCCGCCGTGATCGAGGCCGACGAGACCGACATGCGCCGCGTGATCGGCAACCTGGTGGAGAACGCGCGCAAGTACGGCCTGAGCCGCGGCGACGGCATCGCGCGCATCACCGTCGAGACACGCGCCTCGCATGCTCGCATCGAGGTGATCGTGCGCGACGAGGGCCCGGGCATCCCCGACGATCAGCTGCCGCTGGTGATGCGCCCGTTCTACCGCGTCGACGCCGCGCGCAGCAAGGCCGACGGCACCGGGCTCGGGATGGCGATCGTGCTGCGCATCGTGGGCCGCTACCGCGGCACGCTGAAGCTGCGCAATCGCGCGCCGGAGCCGGGGCTGGAAGCCTCGATCGACTTCCCGACCGGCAAGGCGGCCCGCGTGGCGGCCTGAGCGTCCGATTCACGACGATGGCCGGGGCCCCGGCCATCGTCCCCGCCAACTCTCCACGCCTCTCAATAGACAATTTCTACTGGAATTGTCGTTCGATAGAACTACAGTCGTAATTCACGCTGCCGCCCCGGCACCGCGACGACGCTTGCGCCACCCCGGCAGCCCGCCCCTCTCACGGCAGGAGCAGGCGCATGAAAACCGTCGGCGACATTCTCGAAGCCTTCACGGTCACGGCCGCGCGGCCGGGCTTCAATCATCACGATGAAAACGGCCAGTCGGCCTTCGAAACCCTCACGGAAGCCTCGTTTCCGGGCAAGTGGAAGATCCTGTACTTCTATCCGCGCGATTTCAGCCCGGCCTGCGCGAGCGAGATCGCCGCGTTCGCGCGGTTGCAGCGGCAGTTCGAGGAACGCGACGCGGTGCTGCTGGGCGGCAGTTCGGACAACGAATTCGTCAAGCTGGCCTGGCGCCGCGAACATCCGGCGCTGGACCGGCTCAACCATCACGCCTTCGGCGACGTGAAGGGCGAACTGATCGACCAGCTCGGCGTGCGCGACCACGATGCCGGCGTGGCGCTGCGCGCCAGCTTCATCGTCGATCCGGACAACACGATCCAGCATGTCTCGGTGGACAGGCTCGAGGTGGGACGCAATCCCGAGGAGATCCTGCGCATCCTCGATGCCCTGCGGGCGGGCCAGGCGTGAGCAAGCGGGCGCGCGGCCCAATCAGGCGGGCCCGGGCGAAATCAGGCGTGAATTGGCCGCGGCGAATCCCGGCCTGTATCGATGGGGGATGGCGGAATATGGACGGCCGGCGGGAAAGCCGGCCGGCGTCGCGCACCAGGGCGGGGCACGATGCCGGCCGGGCGCGAGGCTCAGTCGCCCTCGCGCACCAGCAGCGCGGCGGCCTGGGCCTCGATGCCCTCGCCGCGGCCGAGATAGCCGAGCTTCTCGTTGGTCTTGGCCTTGACGTTGACGCGGTCGAGCGGCAGGCCCAGATCCTCGGCGATATTGGCGCGCATCGCGTCGATATGCGGCGCGAGCTTGGGCGCCTGGGCGATCACGGTGGTATCGACGTTGCGGATCGCGAAGCCGGCCGCGGCGACGCGCTTCGCGCATTCGCGCAGCAGCACGCGGCTGTCGGCGCCCTTGAACTGCGCGTCGGTATCCGAGAAGTGCCGGCCGATGTCGCCGAGCGCGGCCGCGCCGAACAGCGCGTCGGTCAGCGCGTGCAGCAGCACATCGGCGTCCGAGTGGCCGAGCAGGCCGCGCTCGTAGGGGATGGTCACGCCGCCGATGATGAGCGGCCGGCCGGGAACCAGTTGGTGTACGTCGTAGCCTTGTCCGATTCTGATGTCCATGCTGGGTCTGGTTCGTGGTGAAGGTGGATCAGGAGGCGTTCGCCGGCCGCGACAGGAATGCCTCGGCCAGGTCGAAATCCTCGGGGTACGTGACCTTGAAGTTGCGCAGGTTGCCCTGCACCACGCGCGGGGCGTGGCCGGCCCATTCGATCGCGCTGGCCTCGTCGGTCAGGTCGTGGCCGTCGCGCTGCGCGGCGAGGATCGCCTCGCGCAGCATGCCGATGCGGAACATCTGCGGCGTCTGTGCCTGCCACAGCCCGTCGCGCGCCTCGGTGCGGGCGATCTCGTCGCCACCGGCCGGCACGCGCTTGAGCGTGTCGGCCACCGGCAGCGCGACGATGCCGCCCACCGGGTCGTCCTTGAGCGTGGAGATCAGCGTGCGGATCAGCGCCGGCGTGATGCCGGGGCGCGCCGCGTCGTGCACCAGCACCCAGTCCGCGTCGGTCGCGCCGAATTCGACGAGCTGCATCAGCCCGTTGAGCACCGAGGCTTGGCGCGAGGCGCCGCCGCAGCGGCTGACCGCGAAGCGCAGGCCGGAAAAGCGACGCGCGTCGAAATGCGGATCGTCGGGGGAGATCACCACCAGGGTCTGCGCGAGTTCGCTGAGCGCGTCGAAGGCGGCCAGCGTATAGTGCAGCAGCGCGCGACCGGCGAGCGTGCGGTACTGCTTGGGCAGCGCCGAGCCGGAGCGGCTGCCGGTGCCGGCGCAGGGAATCAGGGCGAAAAGTCGGGGAGTCACGAGAGCGAACGCCGGTAATAGGGAAATCGAATCACGGATTTTATAATAGGTCTTTCGCCTCGGCCGCCGTGCCGCTCGCCGCGCCCCGGCGCACGCCATTCCAGCCTCGTCCATGCCAGAAAACGCCAGCACCCCGTCGTCCCCCGTCGCACTCGTGAAACCGGGCCAGCGCTTCGCCTTCGACGGCGCGCACGGCTCCGCCGACGCCCTCGCGATCGCCCGCTACCTGTCCGCCCACCAGGGCGAGGTGCCGCTGGTCGCGGTGATCTGCGCCAATGCCGTCGACGCGCAGCGGCTCTCGCAGGAGATCGGCTTCTTCGCGCCGAACGCGCGCGTGCGCCTCCTGCCCGATTGGGAAACCCTGCCCTACGACACCTTCTCGCCGCACCAGGACCTGGTCTCGGAGCGGCTGGCCACCCTGCACGACCTCGGCGAGGGGCGCTGCGACATCCTGCTGGTGCCGGCCACCACGGCGCTCTACCGGATGCCGCCGGCCGCCTTCCTGGCCGCCTACACCTTCGCCTTCACCCAGGGCGAGCGGCTCGACGAGGCCAGGTTCAAGGCGCAGCTGACGCTGGCCGGCTACGAGCACGTCAGCCAGGTGGTGCGCCCGGGCGAATACTGCGTGCGCGGCTCGCTGATCGACCTGTTCCCGATGGGCTCGCCGCTGCCCTACCGGATCGACCTGTTCGACGACCAGGTCGACTCGATCCGCGCCTTCGATCCCGACACGCAGCGCAGCCTCTACCCGGTGCGCGACGTGCGCCTGCTGCCGGGCCGCGAATTCCCGTTCGACGAGGCGGCCCGCACCGCCTTCCGCAGCCGCTGGCGCGAGACCTTCGAGGGCGACCCGAGCCGCGCGCCGATCTATCGCGACATCGGCAACGGGGTGCCCTCGGCCGGCATCGAGTACTACCTGCCGCTGTTCTTCGAGGACACCGCCACGCTGTTCCACTACCTGCCGCCGCGCGCGCACCTGGTGTTCAGCGGCGACCTGGACACCGCGATCCGCCGCTTCACGGCCGATACCAGACAGCGCTACAACTTCCTCTCGCACGACCGCGAGCGGCCGATCCTCGAGCCGCAGCGCCTGTTCCTGTCCGACGACGATTTCTACACGCTCGCCAAGCCCTTCGCGCGCGTGGTGCTGCCGGCCCAGGCGCCGGGCGGCTGGGCCACCGCGCTGCCGCCGCTGGCGCTGGAGCGCCAGGCCGAGGATCCGCTCGCCACGCTGCGCGCCTACCTCGCGAGCACGCCCAACCGCGTGCTGTTCACGGTCGAATCGGCGGGCCGTCGCGAGACCATCGCGCAATTGTTCGCCGAGCACGGGCTGCGCCCGGTCGGCAACGACAGCTACGCCTCGTGGCTCGCCAGCGACGAGCGTTTCGCGCTCGGCGTGGCGCCGCTGACCAGCGGCTTCGCGGTGCCCGGCGAGGCTTACGCGATCGTCACCGAAACCGAGCTGTACGGCGCCACCGGCCGCCGCGCGGGCCGGCGCCGCCAGGAGCAGGCCAGCAACGTCGACGCGATGGTGCGCGACCTCTCCGAGCTCAAGGTCGGCGATCCGGTGGTGCATACGCAGCACGGCATCGGCCGCTACATGGGGCTGGTGTCGATGGATCTCGGCGAGGGCGACACCGAATTCCTGCATCTCGAATACGCCGGCGAGAGCAAGCTCTACGTGCCGGTCTCGCAATTGCACGTGATCTCGCGCTACAGCGGCGCCGATCCCGACAGCGCGCCGCTGCACTCGCTGGGCTCGGGCCAATGGGAGCGCGCCAAGCGCAAGGCCGCGCAGCAGATCCGCGATACCGCGGCCGAGCTGCTCAACCTCTATGCGCGCCGCGCCGCGCGCGAGGGCCATGCCTTCGCGCTCGAGCCGCGCGACTACGTGAAGTTCGCCGAAAGCTTCGGCTTCGAGGAAACGCCCGACCAGGCCGCCGCGATCGCGGCCGTGATCGGCGACATGACCAGCGGCAAGCCGATGGACCGCCTGGTGTGCGGCGACGTCGGCTTCGGCAAGACCGAGGTGGCGCTGCGCGCGGCCTTCATCGCCGTGATGGGCGGCAAGCAGGTGGCCCTGCTCTCGCCCACCACGCTGCTGGCCGAGCAGCATACGCAGACCTTCATCGACCGCTTCGCCGACTGGCCGGTGCGGGTGGCCGAGCTGTCGCGCTTCAAGTCGACCAAGGAGGTCAATGCCGCGATCGGCCAGATCAACGAGGGCAGCGTCGACATCGTGATCGGCACCCACAAGCTGCTGTCCTCGGACGTGCAGTTCAAGCGGCTCGGGCTGGTGATCATCGACGAGGAGCACCGCTTCGGGGTGCGCCAGAAGGAGGCGCTCAAGGCGCTGCGCGCCGAGGTCGACGTGCTGACGCTGACCGCCACGCCGATCCCGCGCACGCTGGGCATGGCGCTGGAAGGCCTGCGCGACTTCTCGGTGATCGCCACCGCGCCGCAGAAGCGGCTGGCGATCAAGACCTTCGTGCGGCGCGAGGAGGACAGCGTGATCCGCGAGGCGATGCTGCGCGAATTGAAGCGCGGCGGCCAGGTCTACTTCCTGCACAACGAGGTCGAGACCATCGAGAACCGCAAGGCCATGCTCGAGGAGCTGGTGCCCGAGGCGCGCATCGCGATCGCCCACGGCCAGATGCACGAGCGCGAACTCGAGCGCGTGATGCGCGACTTCGTCGGCCAGCGCGCCAACGTCCTGCTCTGCACCACCATCATCGAGACCGGCATCGACGTGCCGAGCGCGAACACCATCATCATGCACCGCGCCGACAAGTTCGGCCTGGCCCAGCTGCACCAGTTGCGCGGGCGCGTCGGCCGCTCGCACCACCAGGCCTATGCCTACCTGCTGGTGCACGATCCGCAGTCGCTGACCAAGCAGGCGCAGCGCCGGCTCGAGGCGATCCAGCAGATGGAGGAACTCGGCTCGGGCTTCTACCTGGCGATGCACGACCTGGAGATCCGCGGCACCGGCGAGGTACTCGGCGACAAGCAATCGGGCGAGATCCACGAGATCGGCTTCCAGCTCTACACCGACATGCTCAACGACGCGGTCAAGGCGCTCAAGAACGGCCGCGAGCCGGACCTGCTCGCGCCGCTGGCGGCCACCACCGAGATCAACCTGCATACGCCGGCGATCCTGCCGGCCGATTACTGCGCCGACGTGCAGGAACGCCTGTCGCTCTACAAGCGCCTGGCGAACTGCGAGGACGGCGAGTCGATCGACGCGATCCAGGAGGAGCTGATCGACCGCTTCGGCAAGCTGCCGCAGCAGGCCAACGCGCTGGTCGAGACGCACCGGCTGCGGCTGGCGGCCAAGCCGCTGGGCATCAGCAAGATCGACGCGAGCGAGGCCGTGATCGGCCTGCAGTTCGTGCCGAGCCCGCCGATCGATCCGATGCGCATCATCGAGATGGTGCAGAAGCACAAGCACGTCAAGCTCGCCGGCCAGGACAAGCTGCGCATCGAGACGCGCACGCCCGACCTGGCGATCCGCGTGTCGACCGTCAAGGAAACGCTGCGCGCGCTGGGCCTGCCCTCGGGCGGACAGAAAGCCGGCGCACGCTGAAACGGCGAATCCGCGACGGACGGCGGCGGCGGGTGGCGAGCGACGACGGGTCCCGACGCCAACGGCGAATCCCGCCGCCCGCGCCGGAAATGGCGGATCGTCCGCTGGCCCGGCGAAAATCGTGCTGCAGCGCAAGGCGGCCCGCGAACGCGGGCCGCGGCGTTTTTGACGTATGATTTTCGTATTGCCATCCGGAGTTTCACCATGCGTTCCGTCGACGCCGCCGCGCCGCCCGCCCACACCGCCGCTCCCGCCGCCGATAGCCCCATCAGCCTCGACTGGGTCCGCGACCTGGTCGCGATGGACACCACCAGCCGCGTACCGAACCTCGGCCTGATCGAAACCGTGCGCGACGCGCTGGCCGAGCGCGGTATCGCCTCGACGCTGACACACGACAAGCGCGAGGGCTGGGCCAACCTGTTCGCGACGATCCCCGCCCACGACGGCGCCACCGACGGCGGCGTGGTGCTGTCCGGGCACACCGACGTGGTGCCGGTCGACGGCCAGGACTGGGACAGCGACCCGTTCAAGCCGGCGATCCGCGACGGCCGGCTGTACGGCCGCGGCACCTGCGACATGAAGGGGTTCATCGGCGCGGCGCTCGCGCTGGTGCCCGAGATGCAGGCCGCCAGGCTCGCCAAGCCGATCCATTTCGCGCTGTCCTACGACGAGGAAATCGGCTGTGCCGGCGCCCCGCTGCTGATCGCCGACCTCAAGCAGCGCGGCCTCAACCCCAGCGGCTGCATCGTCGGCGAGCCGACCAGCATGCGCCCGATCATCGCCCACAAGGGCATCAATACCTATCGCTGCTGCGTGCGCGGGCACGCCGCCCATTCCTCGCTGACGCCCAAGGGGCTCAACGCGATCGAATACGCGGCGCGGCTGATCTGCCATATCCGCGACATCGCCGACGAATTCCGCGCCAAGGGCCCCTTCGACGAGCTCTACGACGTGCCGTTCACCACCGCGCAGACCAGCCAGATCCAGGGCGGCAACGCGATCAACACGGTGCCGGCCGAATGCCGTTTCTCCTTCGAATTCCGCAACCTGCCGACGCTCGATCCCGATGCGATCTTCGCGAAGATCGACGCCTATGCGCGCGATACGCTGCTGCCGAAGATGCGCCGCGAGCATCCCGACGCGGCCATCGAGATCTCGAAGATCGCCTCGGCGCCGGGGCTCGACGCCGACGAGCAGGCCGCGATCACGCAGCTGGTGCGCGCGCTGAGCGCCGACCAGTCGCAGCGCAAGGTCGCCTACGGCACCGAGGCGGGCCTGTTCGCCAATGCCGGCATCCCGAGCGTGGTCTGCGGGCCCGGCAACATCGAGCAGGCGCACAAGCCGAACGAATACGTCGAGCTGGCCCAGCTCGACGGCTGCGAACGCTTCCTGCGCAAGTTCATCTACAGCATGACCCTCGCCTGATCCGCCCGATACGGCACTCGCCGTTCGCGGCGGGTGCCCCGCCCGCCGCCATGTCGACTCTCGCTCCCCCTACCGCCCACGCCGCCATCAACGGCGAACCGATCCCCACGCTCGACGACATCGCCGCCGAGCACTTCGCGCTGACGCCCTGGGTCTCGCGCACGCCGGTGTTCGAGCGTGCCGACCTGCCGGCGCTGGAAGGCACCCACGTCAACCTCAAGTTCGAGCTGCTGCAGGCCAGCGGCAGCTTCAAGCTGCGCAGCGCCTTCGCCAACCTGCTGGCGCTGAGCGAGCCGCAAAAGCGCATCGGCGTGACCTGCGTGTCATCGGGCAACCATGCGACCGCCGTCGCCTACGCGGCGATGCGGCTCGGCCTGAGCGCCAAGGTGGTGATGCTCGACAGCGCCGGCGCCGCGCCGCTCGCGCTGTGCCGCCAGTACGGCGCCGAGGTGGTGCTCGCGGCCGGCCGCGCCGACGCCTTCGAGCTGGTGCGGCGCATCGAGGCCGAGGAAGGCCGGCAGTTCATCCATCCCTTCAACGGCTATCGCACCATCCTCGGCACCGCCACGCTCGGCTACGAATGGGCCACCCAGGCACCCGACCTAGACGCGGTGATCGTGCCGGTCGGCGGCGGCGGCCTGGCGGCCGGCCTCGCTACCGCGCTGCGGCTGGCCAATCCGCGGGTGCGCGTATACGGCGTCGAACCCACCGGCGCCGACGTGATGAGCCGCAGCTTCGCGGCCAACCGGCCGGTCGAGGCGCGCGCGCCGCGCACCATCGCGGACGCGCTGGCCGCGGCCACGCACACCGAGGAATACAGCTACGAGCTGTGCCGGCGCCATCTGGAGCGGCTCGTCACGGTCGACGACGATGCCTTGCGCGCGGCCATGCTGTACCTGTTCACGCATCTCAAGACCGCCGTCGAGCCGGCCTGCGCCGCGCCGATCGCGGCCCTGCTCGGGCCGCTGCGCGAAACCCTGCAGGGCCGGCGCGTGGGCGTGCTGCTGGCCGGCTCGAACATCGAGGCGCCGCGCTTCGCCGCGCATCTCGAGGACGCCCGGCGCGGCCACTGAGCGCCAGGGGCGCGACGATATCCCCAGCTTGTGTTGAAGAACCTGTGGACAAGCGCCTGACAAGCGAGCCAAGTGCTTGATCGGTCAGGCTTTCGCCGCGCTGCCTCGAATCGGTCACGAAATGCGCAGGGCGCCGCCGCGGCCGGTTTCGCGCCGCGCTTGACGCGGCCCCTGCCCGTGCCGCATCCTCGCCGGAAATTCCTTGTGCGCTCAAGGGCTTGGGGCGCCTTCCCCGGGCTTATCAACAAGGATCTCAACACAAACTGTGGATAAATCGCGCAGCATCGGTCGAGGCCGTCGACCGCCTGCCCGCGCGAGAGCAGACTCGCAGCACGAGCCGGTGCGCCGCGCCATGCGAACCGGTATCGCCATCCAGCCTTCGCCAAAGAAAGGAGTCTCGCGATGCTCGTCAAGCCGTCCCGCCGTGATCCGGTTTCCGCGTCGAGCCCGAGGTCGACCTCGGCCTCGCCCTCCCTACCCGCGGCACGCCGCTCGCTGCGCCTCGCCATCGTGTTGTCGAGCGCGGGCTGGCTCGCCGCCTGCGCGCCGCTGCCGGCCACCTCGCAGGCGGGCGCCGCGCCCGACAACCCGCCCGCCTGCGATGCGGCCGGCACCCATCCCGCCTGGCAGGCCGAACTGATGTTCGGCCGCGATATCGCCGGCCGCGGCCCGGTCACCGATGCCGAGCGCAGCGCCTTCGTCGCCGAGATCGTCACGCCGCGCTTCCCCGACGGCCTCACGCAATGGGATACGCAGGGCCATTGGCGCGATCGCGAAACCGGCGCGATCGTGCGCGAAGCCTCCTTCGTGATCCGCCTGGTCGCACCGCCCACCTCCACCACGCGCCAGGCGCTCGACGACGTGCGCGACGCCTACAAGCAGCGCTTCCGGCAGCAATCGGTCGGGCTGCTCGTCACGGATATCTGCGCGGCGTTCTGATCGCGTCCCGCCCCGCGCGGCTGCCTCCAGGCGCATCCGCGCAAAGCGCCGGGACGAAAAAAAGCCCGGCAGGATCTGCCGGGCTTTCGCCATTTCTCGCGGCGCCCGCCTGCCGCGGCGGGCACCTTCTTTCGTCAGGGCTTGTTGCCCTCGAACATGTCCATGATCTGCTGCCGTTCCTGCTGCGTGACCGGCGGCGGCGTGAGACCCGCCGCGCCCGCCGCGCCGAGCGCGTCATTGGCATTGATCGGGTTGCCGGCCTCGTTGATGTCGACGTTCGAGACGAAGCCGTTGCCCGGCGTGTGATCGGCGAAGTACAGCTCGCCGTCGATGGTGGTCAGGCCGTCGGGCATCGCCATCTGCTGCTCGGGCACGCCGCGCAGGGCGGTGCGCATGTAGCTGACCCAGATCGGCAGGGCCAGCTGGGCGCCGAATTCGCGGCTGCCCAGGCTCTTGGGCTGGTCGTAGCCCATCCACGCGACCGCCACCAGCGACTGCTGGTAACCGGCGAACCAGCCGTCCTTGGCGTCGTTGGTGGTACCCGTCTTGCCCTGCAGGTCGCCGCGGCCCAGCACGTTCGAACCGGCGCCGGTGCCGGCGGTGGCCACCGTGTGCAGCAGGCTGTTCATCACGTAGGCGTTGCGCGCGTCGACGGTGCGCTGCGCGTTGCTGCCGGCGATCGCCGGCTGCGCCTTCTGCAGCGGCTGGCCGTGCGCGTCGTCCACTTCCGCGATCAGGTAGGGATCGACGCGGAAACCGCCGTTGGCGAACACCGAGTAGGCCCCCGCCAACTGCAGCGGCGTGACGAGCCCGGCGCCGAGCGCCATCGGCAGGTAGGGCGGCGTCTTGGACGGATCGAAGCCGAAGCGCTGCGTCACGTAATCCTGCGCGTACTTGGTGCCGATCGAGGCCAGGATCCGGATCGAGACCAGGTTCTTCGAGCGGCGCAGCGCATCGCGCATCGACATCGGGCCGTCGGGCTGGTCGTCGTCCTTCGGCTCCCAGGCGGTGCCGCCCGGCGTGCTCGGCGGGAAGTACAGCGGCGCGTCGTTGATGATGGTCGCCGGCCCCAGGCCCTTCTCGAGCGAGGCCGAGTAGATGAAGGGCTTGAAGCTCGAACCGGGCTGGCGCCAGGCTTGCGTGACGTGGTTGAACTTGCTCTTGTTGAAATCGAAGCCGCCCACCAGCGAGCGGATCGCGCCGTCCTGCGGCGTCAGCGCGATCAGCGCGCCTTCCACCTGCGGCAGTTGCGAGACCTGCCAGGCATCCTTGCTGTCCTTGGTGACGCGCACGATCGAGCCGGGCTTGATGCGCAGCGCGTCGCTCGCGCGCGGGCTCAGCGCGGCCGCCACGAAGCGCAGGTTCGCGCCGTTCACGGTGGCGCTCTCGCCGCCGACGAACTGCACCTGCACCGCCGAGGGCGAGGCCGCGGTGACCACCGCCGATTGCAGGTCGCCGTTGTCGGGATGGTCGGCCAGCGCGTCGTCGATCGCCTCGTCGCGCGAATCGCCGGGCGCCGGCAGCGCGATGAAGCCTTCCGGGCCGCGATAGCCGTGACGGCGCTCGTAGTCGAGGATGCCGCGGCGCACCGCCTGGTAGGCCGCCTCCTGGTCGGCCGAGTTGATGGTGGTGGTGACCGTCAGCCCGCGCGTATAGGTTTCGTCCTTGTACTGCGCGTACATCATCTGGCGCACCATCTCCGAGATGAACTCGGCATGCACCGCGTACTGGTTGCCCGGCGTGCGCGTGTGGATCTCCTCCTTCACGGCCTGGTCATACTGCTGCGGCGTGATGTAGCCGAGATCGCGCATGCGCTGCAGGATGTACTCCTGGCGCACCTTGGCGCGCTTGGGATTGACCACCGGGTTGTAGGCCGAGGGCGCCTTGGGCAGCCCGGCCAGCATGGCCGCCTCGGCCAGCGTGATGTCCTTGAGGTCCTTGCCGAAATACACGCGCGCGGCCGCGGCGAAACCATAGGCGCGCTGGCCCAGGTAGATCTGGTTCATGTACAGCTCGAGGATCTGGTCCTTGCTCAGGGTCTTCTCGATCTTGTACGCGAGCAGCATCTCGTAGATCTTGCGCGTGTAGGTCTTCTCGCTCGACAGGAAGAAGTTGCGCGCCACCTGCATGGTGATGGTGCTGGCGCCCTGGCGCGCGCCGCCGTGCATCAGGTCGGCCACGCCGGCGCGCAGGATGCCGACGAAGTCGACGCCGCCGTGCTCGTAGAAGCGGTAGTCCTCGATCGCGAGCACCGCCTTCTTCATCACGTCGGGAATGTCCTGGAAGCGCACCAGGCTGCGGCGCTCCTCGCCGAACTCGCCGATCAGCACGTGGTCGGCCGTGTAGACGCGCAGCGGCACCTTCGGCTGGTAGTTGGTCAGCGCGTCGAGCGAGGGCAGCTGCGGGGCCATCACCACCAGCGCATAACCGACGATCAGCGCGCCGATCACGCCGGCCACCGCGAACAGCCCGGCGAACCACAGCGCGATGCGCGTGCCGATCGAGCGGCGGCGGGGCTCGCGATCGTCGCGATCGCGGTCGCGACGGTGGTCGCCGCCATGGCGATCGGACTCATCCGCGTAGAACGCACCGGAAGGCGAGCGGCGTAACTTGTAATTGGGTTCGGAGTCGGACGGGCGTTTGATGATCGGCATGTCGGAATGGCGGGCGCGGCTGCGGCACCGTGGGCGTGCGCGGTTGGACTGCAGTGACGCGCGTGTGGATCGATACGTCAGGCTTTACGCGATGAGGATGGAGCGTAGCACGTCGACAGACCCCGGCACGCAGGGATCCGTTCCCGCGACGTGACAGCGCATTTTAATGAAATCGCCCCGGCGTCCCGGCGTTTTTTTGTAAGAATTTCCTCTATTTGCCCCGTCCTGGGGCGCGCGGCGCGATTCAGTGCCCATCTCGACGGCCCGCTTCGACGCATCGAGCACGCTTGTCTGCATAACGAGCCTTTCAATCGCGAAAGCATTGTATCCATCTGTGTTCGCCCCCTTGGAAATGCCCCCTTCGACCGTATTTTCCCGTCGCGCGAAGCGAGCTGCGCTCCCTCGCAAAACGCCGTGTTTAAGCGGCGTTTAAGCGATCCGGTGGTGTAATATCCGCCGGCATGTCGGGCGCGAACGCGCCGCGCGGCTGAGGTGGTCGCCGACCACTTCGTTTTTCATCCATGGAGGGTTTCATGTCGCTTTTCGACTCTGTTTCGCGCACGCTCAAGGGCCTGCTGAATGACGCGGCCGACTCGGTGCAGGATCCGTCGCGCGACGCACGCCAGATCGTGCGGGAGCTCGACGACAGCATCGCCCGGGCCGAGAACTCGCTGATCGAGATCGAAGCCCAGGTGGCCACCCAGCGCAGCAAGCGCGACGCGGCCGCCGACAAGGTCAGGAAGTACGAGGACGGCGCCAAGCGCGCGCTGCAATCGGGCGACGAATCGCTGGCCCGCGAGGCGCTGACGGCGCAGACCAACGCCGAGGTCGAGCGCGATGCGCTCGCGCACGAACTCGAGGCGCTCGAGCCGTCGGTCGACAAGCTCAAGGCGCAGATCGCCGACATGCGCCAGCGCCGCAACGACCTCAACACGCGCTCGAACATCCTGCAGGCCAAGCAGGAAATCGCGCAGGCCAAGGACGTCGCGGCCACCGCGCTGGGCGGGATCGGCGGCAAGGACCTGTCGGCCGACTTCCAGAAGCTGGAGGACAAGGTCGCGCTGTCGAACGCACGCTCGGACGCGCGCCTGAACTCGGCCGACAACAACAGCGGCAAGGCGCTCGACGACAAGCTCGCCGCGCTGAACCGCGGCCCCTCGGTCGACGATCGTCTCGAAGCGCTGAAGAAGCAACTGAACACGCCGGCGCAGTAACACGCGCACCGGCCGCCGCGCGGCACCGGGACCTTCCCGCCCGCGCGGCCTCTCCCCTCAAGGAGGCAGGCTCGCCGCCTGGTCCATCATGAAGAAATTCGTCGCTGCCGCCGGCATCGCCCTGCTCGTCGCCTCGGCGAGCGTGTTCGCGGCCGTGCCCTCGCTCCAGCAAGTCATCCAGTCGATCAACCAGCAGAACTGGCAACGCGCCGACAGCCAGCTCAGCCAGGTCATCGCCGCTCATCCCGACAACGCGCGCGCCCACTATCTGTATGGCCAGGTGCTCGACCGCGAAGGCCGCCCGGCCGACGCGCTGGCCGCGATCGAGCGCGCCCGCTCGCTCGATCCGACGCTGCACTTCACCACCCCGAGCGCCTTCGCGCAGACCGAGTCCAGGCTGCGCGCCGACGCGAACCGCGCCTCGGGCGAACGTCGCTCGGCCACCGCCGGCGGCGCGCTGATGCCGAGCGCCACGCCGCCGAGCGCGATGCAGACTTCCTCGCTCGCGCCGGCCGCCAAGCCCGCGCATCACGGCCCCGGCATGATCGCCTGGCTCGGCCTGATCGCCGTGATCGTGGTGGTCGTGCTGGTGCTGCGTCGCACGCTGAACCGTTCGCGCGCGGCCGGCAACCAGGAAGCCGACAACGAACGGCGCGCGCAGTTGAAGCGCGCCACCGACCTGCTCAACGAGGTGCGCCCGCTCAAGCTCGATGCGCGCATCTCCACGGCACCGGGCGCGTCGGCGCTGACCGGCGAGATCGAGGCGGTCGAGAGCGATGCGCTCGGCCTGGTCGAGACGCTCTCGAAAGGCAAGAACCCGGTGGCGCCGTACCAGGTCGAGGAGCTCGAGCGACGTTTCGCGAGCCTGAAGGCACGCGTCGAGGGCCGCCCCGATCCGAACGCGGCACCGGCCGCGCCGGCGGCCGCTTCGGGTTCGGTGTTTGCTCAGGAGGCCGATCGCCTGAGCCAGCCGCAGCAGCCGTATCCGCCGTCGTACCAGCCCTATCCGCCGCAGTCGCCCTATCCGCCGCAACCGCAGCAGCCGCCCGTGATCGTGCAGCAGGGCGGCGGCTTCGGCGGCGGCATGGGCGGCCTGCTGACCGGCGTGCTGCTCGGCGAGGCGCTCTCGGGCGGCCGCGAGCGCGTGGTCGAGCGCGACGTGATCGTCGACGACCAGCGCCAGCGCTCGGGCGGCGGCGGTTTCGACCTCGGCAACAACGGCGGCGGGAACGATGCTGGCTTCGATGTCGGCCAGGGCGACAGCTGGAGCACCGACAGCGGCGACAGCGGCAGCGTCGACCTGGGCAGCAACGACGACGACTGGAACAACAGCTGAGGGCGCCTGCCCGGGATCATGCCGGGCAACGCGGGCTGCGAGCGCGCAGCAGCAACATCGAACGGGCCGGCGACGGCCCGTTTTTCATGGGCTGCCGGCAGGCCGGGACTTTGTTAACATTTTTCAGACGAACTATCGGTGTCCGATCGGGTTCGTTATGATGTCCGCCATCGCCGTGCGGGCCTTGCCGCCGCACATTCCCGTTTCTATCCCCTTCCCTGGAGCAACCCGCTTATGAGCATGATCAAGGAATTCAAGGAGTTCGCCGTCAAGGGCAACGTGATGGATCTGGCCGTCGGTGTGATCATCGGCGCCGCGTTTTCGAAGATCGTCGATTCGATCGTCAAGGACCTGATCATGCCGGTGATCGGCGTGGTCACGGGCGGCCTCGACTTCTCGAACAAGTTCATTCAGCTCGGACCCATCCCCGCCAGCTTCAAGGGCAATCCCGATTCCTACAAGGATCTGCAGGCGGCGGGCGTCGCCCTGTTCGGCTACGGCTCGTTCATCACCGTGCTGATCAACTTCATCATCCTGGCCTTCATCATCTTTTTGATGGTGCGTTTCATCAACAAGCTGCGTCGCCCGGAAGTGGCCGAGCCGGCCGCGCCGGCTCCGACGCCCGAGGACGTGATGCTGCTGCGCGAGATTCGCGACGAACTGAAACGCCGCTGATCACCCACCGCGCTTCCAGCCCGATCGAGCCCGCCGAGCGCGGGCTTTTTTGCGTCCTCTTTTGTGCGGCGCACGCGAAAATCACGCGGCGATACGCGGGAAAACACTCATCGATTCGGCCACCGAAACAAGGCTTTTTTATGAATCAGGCCTGCACGCGCCGCGTTCGCGGGACTATCATGAAGCTAGCAATGACATTACACAGGCGCAAACAGCGCCGACATGACGATCGTGGGCATTCAGCTGTCCGGCGTATCGCGGCTCGATCGAAGCCGTCGCGTCGAACTTCGTGAAGCCGGCATTTTCGTATGCTATAAAAGATCGGCATGCGGCGCTCGAGCCGGTTTGGGGGTGGGTCGCATGACAAAGCCACAAATCTTGCAATCGTTTTTGACGCGAGTGTTTATGTCCTTTCCGAAAAAACGCCGACGCGGGCAGGACGACGGTCACGAGTCGTTTCTCGCCGTCCTGCGCCATGCGAAACCGTTCGCCCAGCTCGATACCAAGATCGCGCGCGCCAGGGCTCAGGACGAGCCGGTGCTGTACGCGCACGTGCTGCCGGGCCTGGACGTCCTGCTCTGCACCGTGCGCGGTGCGCATCCGCCCTATCCCGCCATCGCCGACCTGCGCAAGCGCTGCGTCGAGTCGATCAGTCATGCGCTCGAGCAGCCGCTCGACGGGCTGGAGAACGGCGGCTACTGGTACGAGGCGAACGGCTTCGGCTTCCTGGTGTTCGCCAGCCGAGCGCGGGCCCGCATCCTGCCGGAATTCGCCGGCGGCCCGGCGGGCGAGCGCAGCGCGAGCCGGCAGAACGCCGGCGACACCACGCCCCGCTCGCTCTGAGCCGCCGGACCCGAACGGGCCGCGAGTCGATCAGGACCGCGGCCCGCTTCGTATCGGCTGACGATCCGGGTCGCCTGCCGGCGCTCCCGCCGCGCGACGAGCACCACGACGGCGACGCGCCGCCATCCCCTTGCGCGATGTCCCTCAGGCGCGCCCGCCCGGGCGCACGATATCGATGAAGGCCGAGAAGTCGGCATCGGCCAGGCCCATCGCCGAACCCAGGCGCAGCAATTGCTGGACGGCGCCCGCCACCGGCATCGCGGCGCCCGCCTCGCGCGCGGCATCGGCGATTGTTTCGGCATCCTTCCTGAAGGTGGAGAGCGCGCCGAGCGGCGCGTGCCCGGCCGAAGTCATGCGCGGCACGAAGGTCTGCAGCAGCACCGAATCGGCCCAGCCGCCCGCCAGCGCCTCGGACAGCCGCGCGGCATCGATGCCGCTGGCCTGGGCGAGCCCGACCGCCTCGGCGATCGCGGCCACCGTGGCAGTGACGATCGCCTGGTTGCAGAGCTTGGCCGTCTGTCCCGCGCCGGCCTCGCCCAGATGCGTGAGCCGCGAGGCATAGGCGGCGATCAGCGGACGAACCGCCTCGACCTCGTCGGCCGGGCCACCCGCCATCACCGCGAGCGTACCGGCCTGCGCGCCCGGCACGCCACCCGAGACCGGCGCGTCGATCCAGGCCACCCCCGCTTGCGCGGCGCGCGCCGCGTAGTCGCGCGTGGCGGCCGGCGGAATCGAGGAATGATCGACGATCCGGCGCAGGCGCCGCCGCTCCGGTTCGCCGGACAGCAGCCCATGCGCGCCGAACACCACCTCGCCGACCGCGGCCGCGTCGAGCACGCACAGCATCACCGTCTCGACCCGCCCGGCCATCTCGCGCGGCGTATCCGCCACGCTGGCGCCCTCGGCCGCCAGCACCTCGGCCCTGGCACGCGTGCGATTCCAGACCTGCACCTGGTGCCCCGCGCGCAGCCAGTGCCGAATCATCGGCGCGCCCATCAGTCCCGGCCCGCAAAATCCTGCTTCCACGTCGTTCCCCGCAATCGAATTGAACTCGGCGCCCATCATACCGATCACTCCTAGATGCGCGGGCACTCGGCAGCGCTGCCGGCTCTCGCGCATGCGTCCACTGACTCCGGAGGAATCATGAGCGACCATGTCTACAAGCTGATCGAACTCACCGGTTCGTCGCAGAAATCGAGCGACGATGCCATCCGCAACGCCATCGCCAAGGCCGCCAGGACACTGCATGGCCTGAACTGGTTCGAGGTGATCGAAACGCGTGGCCATATCGAGGGCGACCAGGTCATGCATTGGCAGGTCACGCTGAAGGTTGGCATCCGCCTCGACGACTGAACCCCGCTGCTTCGCCACTGCGGTCTTGCGCGCGACACCTCGACAGCGAGGTGCCGCGCTTGCGGATCGCACCGCCGTCAACGATCCCGCCACGGCGTTATTCCCCTTCAAATATCTCGAAACCCCGCTCTACTGCGGTTTACGCCCGCTTGACGCTCATTTCTGTCCATATTAAAAATCATATATCCCCATGATCAATCGATCAGCCTGAAGATATATAACCCGGAGAAAACATGAGCCAACAACGCGAGGCGATCGACACCTACCTGCTGCGCGTCCTGCACACGCTGCTGATGGAGCGCAGCGTGACGCGCGCGGCGGTCAAGCTGAACCAGTCGCAGCCGGCGATCAGCGCCGCGTTGCGACGGCTGCGCGACATCACCGGCGATCCGCTGCTGGTGCGCGGCAAGTCGGGCATGGTCCCGACCGAATACGGGCTGCGCCTGCTCGAGCCGGTGCAGAACGCGCTGCGCGAGATCGAGCGCATCAAGTTCCAGCAGCACAACTTCGATCCCGCCACCTCGATCCGCTGCTACCGGATCGGCTGCCCCGACTACCTGAACGTGCTGTTCGTGCCGACCGTGGTGGAGCGCTTCCGCCACGCGGCGCCGAACGCGACGCTCGAATTCCATTCGCTCGGCCCCGCCTTCGACTACGAGCTGGCGCTGGAGGACGGCAAGCTCGACATCGTGATCGGCAACTGGCCCGAGCCGCCCGAGCAGCTCCACCTGTCGAACCTGTTCGTCGACAAGATCGTCTGCCTGATGAGCAACACGCATCCGTTCGCCAAGCGCGGCGGGCTCACGCTCGACCAGTACCTGAACGCGCCGCACCTGGCGCCCACGCCCTACTCGGTCGGCCAGCGCGGCGCGATCGACGTGCACCTGGCGCGCGAGCGGCTCAAGCGGCACGTGGTCGTCACGCTGCCCTACTTCAACCTGGCGCCCTATGTGCTGGTGAAGTCGGACCTGATCTTCACCACCACGCGGCTGTTCGCCGACCATTACGCGAAATTCCTGCCGCTGTCGGTGGTGCCCGCCCCGCTCGATTTCCCGCCGATGCAGTACTACCAGCTCTGGCACGAACGCTGCCATTACTCGGACGAGGTGCGCTGGCTGCGCAGCCTGGTGGCCGAGGCCACCCGCACGTTGATCGACGCTTGAAGCGCCTGCGCGGCTGGCGGCGCCTCGGCGCGTCGCCGGCCACGCAGAGCGCGGTGCGCGCCGCGAGCCTTGTCCGAACCCGCCTTAGCGCGCCGCTTCCAGCAACTGCCGCGCGAGCCGGTTGTGATGCTCCACCAGCGGCCCGAGATCGACCGTCGCGAGCTGCCCCTCGCGCACCAGCACCCGCCCGTTCACGACGCTCCAGGCCACCTGCGACGGCGCGCAGAACACCAGCGCGGCGACCGGGTCGTGCAGCGCGCCGGCGAACAAGGGCTGGCGCAGGTCGTAGGCGACGAAATCGGCGGCCATGCCCGGCGCCAGCGCGCCGATGTCGTCGCGGCCGAGCACGCGCGCGCCGCCGAGCGTGGCGATCTCCAGCGCCTCGCGCGCCGTCATCGCATCCGGCCCGAATCCAACCCGCTGCAACAGCAATGCCTGGCGCACCTCGGCCACCATCTGCGCGCCGTCGTTCGAGGCCGAACCATCCACGCCGAGCCCGACCGGCACGCCGGCCAGCCGCATCCGGCGCACCGGCGCGATGCCCGAGGCGAGCCGCATGTTCGAGCACGGGCAATGCGCGACGCCCGTGCCGGTGCGCGCGAACAAGGCGATGCCGGCCTCGTCGAGCTGCACGCAGTGCGCGTGCCAGACATCGGGGCCGACCCAGCCGAGATCCTCGGCATATTCGGCCGGCGTCATGCCGAATTTCTCGCGGCTGTAGGCGACGTCGTTGACGTTCTCGGCCAGGTGCGTGTGCAGCGAGACGCGATGCGCGCGTGCGAGCTTCGCCGATTCGCGCATCAGGTCGCGACTCACCGAGAACGGCGAGCACGGCGCCACCACGATGCGCAGCATCGCGTAGCGTGCCTCGTCGTGCCAGGTCTCGATCAGGCGCTGCGTGTCGGCGAGGATCGCGTCCTCGCGCTCGACCACCGAATCGGGCGGCAGGCCGCCGTCGCGCTGGCCGACGCTCATGCTGCCGCGGCTGGCATGAAAGCGCAGGCCGATCCGCTGCGCGGCGCCGATGCTGTCGTCGAGCCGGGCACCGTTCGGATAGAGATAGAGGTGGTCGCTCGAGGTGGTGCAGCCCGAGAGCAGCAATTCCGCCATCGCCGTCAGCGTCGAGACCTCGATCATCTCCGGGGTCAGGTTCTCCCAGATCCGGTACAGGTTCGTCAGCCAGCCGAACAGCTCGGCGTCCTGCGCGGCCGGCACGGCGCGCGTAAGGCTCTGGTACATGTGGTGATGGGTATTGACCAGGCCCGGGATCACCAGGTGGCCGCGCAGGTCGAGCACCTCGTCGGCCGTCTCGGGCAGCGTGTCGGTCGGGCCGACCGCGACGATCCGGTTGTCCTCGACGTAGAGGCCGCCGTCGCGGATTTCGCGCCGTTCGCCGTCCATCGTCACCAGCACCTCGGCATGGCGTACCAGCAACGTGCGGCCGGGACGGCCGGTGTTGGAATGGAAGGAGGAGGAAGCTTGCGCGGCATGGCGCGCGATCGGGTCCTGCATGGTGGTTCTCCGTTCGGTGGCGCCGCCTGGGCGGCCTGGCGGCATCCGACCGGGAGCGGCGGCGCCGGAAACCGTGCCGCCGCGTCCTGTCGAACGCCCGTGGCCCGGTTACCCGGCTTGCTCGCCGTCTTCGGGGCTCGCCGCGCGGCCTGGCCGCGTGCGAACTGGTCGAGCATCGCGCAGGCGCGTCCCGAACGCAAGGCTTGTCGTCGAATACCGCGCTTCACGCCGGCAATATGATGGGATAAGTTGGATCCGATGCGCCGGCCAGCGAATCGACCGGCCGGCATGGCCCCGCCGCTCATGCGCGACGGCTTATCTTCGCTATCGCGCGCCGATTCGCGTCCCCGGCATTCTTAAAATGACGACTCGGCGCTCGCTTCGATCCGCCGACGGGTATGTAGCCACCGACGTGGAGCCTCGATCCGCCGCCATCCCTGGATCGAGGCCGCGTTTACTCTTCGCATTCACACAAGGACCAAGCGAATGGGAAAGCTGACTACCCACGTACTCGACACCGCGCACGGCCGCCCCGGTGCCGATATCCGCATCGAACTGCATGCGATCGACGGCGACACGCGCCGCGCGCTGCTCACCGCCACCACCAATAGCGACGGCCGCTGCGACCGCCCGCTGCTCGAAGGCGAGGCCCTGCTCGCCGGCGAATACGAACTGGTGTTCCATGCCGGCGATTATTTCGCCGCGCTGGGCGTCGAGCTGCCGGCGCCGCGCTTCGTCGACCGCGTGGTGCTGCGCTTCGGCGTGGCCGACCCCGACGCGCACTACCACGTGCCGCTGCTGGTCTCGCCCTGGTCCTACAGCACCTATCGCGGCAGCTGACAACGCATCGGCCCTGCCCGCCCCACATTCGATAACAAGGACTCGAGTCTGTCTGGAGGAGTTTCATGGAAGGTTTCATCACCGACTGGCTGAATCTCGCGATTCGCTGGTTGCACGTCATCTGCGCGATCGCCTGGATCGGCGAATCGTTCTACTTCGTCGCCCTCGACAACAGCCTCAAGCCGCCCAAGGATCCGAACCAGCGCCAGCGCGGCGTGTTCGGCGAGCTCTGGCACGTGCACGGCGGCGGCTTCTACAACATGCAGAAGTACACGGTCGCGCCGCCCGAGATGCCGGAGGACCTGCACTGGTCGAAGTGGCCTTCCTACACCACCTGGATGTCCGGCTTCGGCCTGTTCTTCGTGCTCTACCTGCTCGCGCCGAACACCTACCTGATCGACCGCAACGTGCTCGACATGGGGCCGGTGGTGGCCGTGTCGGCCGCGCTCGGCTTCCTGATGGCGGGCTGGATCGTCTATGACTGCGCCTGCCGCCTGCTCGGCAACCGCGACCGCCTGCTCGGCGCCTTCGTCGGCCTCTACGTGGTGCTGGCGGCCTGGCTGGCCTGCCATGTCTTCTCGGGCCGCGCGGCCTACCTGATCGTCGGCGCGATGCTCGCCACCATCATGTCGGCCAACGTGTTCTTCGTGATCATCCCCGGCCAGCGCAAGATGGTCGACAAGATGCTCAAGGGCGAGACGCCGAACCCGATCTACGGCAAGCGCGGCAAGCAGCGCTCGGTGCACAACACCTACTTCACGCTGCCGGTG
Source organism: Burkholderia sp. Ax-1720 (assembly GCF_011753035.1). Lineage (NCBI taxonomy): Bacteria > Pseudomonadati > Pseudomonadota > Betaproteobacteria > Burkholderiales > Burkholderiaceae > Burkholderia > Burkholderia sp. Ax-1720. The sequence goes on from NZ_VWWK01000004.1 coordinate 37,316, forward strand.
GTGTTCGCGATGCTGTCGAACCACTACGCGATGACCTACGCCAACCAGTACAACTGGATCGTGCTGGTGATCATCATGCTGGCCGGTGCGCTGATCCGACAGTTCTTCGTGATGCGCCACCGCGGCCAGCAGCTCTGGTACCTGCCGCTGGGCGGCGTCGCGCTGATGCTGCTGGCCCTGGTCTGGACCATGCCGCGCCCGGTCGCGCCGCAGGCCGAGGCGGCCAACCTGCCCAAGCTCTCGATCAAGGATATCGAGCCGGTACTGCAGCAGCGCTGCGTGGCCTGCCACTCGGCCAAGCCGACCATGATGGGCAGCGCGCCGGCCGGCGTGATGTTCGACACACCCGAGCAGATCGCGCAGAACGCGCAGCGCATCTACCAGCAGGCCGTGCAACTGAAGGCGATGCCGATCGGCAATGTCACGCACATGACCGACGACGAGCGCACCAAGATCGCGGCGTGGTTCGAGGCGGGGGCGGCGAAGTAGGCAGCCGGTCGCTTGGACGGCTTGAAAAGGAAGGGCTCGCGGATTCGCGAGCCCTTTTTTGTTCCGTGCTTCCTGGATGCCGGCGGACGACGATGTCCGAAGCGGCTCGCGCGATGCGCTTATTCGGCGATCGAGCGAATCACGCGCGCCGGGTTTCCGCCCGCCAGCGTATCGCGAGGCACATCGCGCGTGACGACCGCGCCCGCGGCGACCACCGAGTTCTCTCCAATCGTCACGCCGCCGAGAATGATCGCGCCGGCGCCGATCCAGACGTTGTTCTCGATCACCACCGGCTTGGCCACCACGCCGCTGCGCCGCCGCGAGGGCTCGACGGGATGGCCTGAGGTGAGGATGCTGACATTGGGGCCGATCATCACCTGGTCGCCGATGTCGATGCCGCCGAGGTCATAGAAGGTGCAATTCTGGTTGATGAAGACCTGGCGGCCGACACGGATATCGGTGCCACCGGTCGAATAGAACGGCGGAATCAATGAAAAACTGGCGTCGACCGGCTTGCCGATCAGTTCGCGGAACAGGGCGCGGACCGCATCCGCATCGTCGAACGTCAATCGGTTGAGCTCCGCCGTGATCGCCATCGCGCGCTTGACGCTCGCCACCATCGCCGCGGATTCCGGCGTTCCCCTTGAAATCGTCCTGGTTCGTACGTCGTCGCTCATTCCCTGTCCTTTTTGCTCGCCATTGCCTGACCGCATCGATATCCGGCAGGAAACTGTATCGCATCCCGGCGGCGGCTCGCCTGTCGAAGGTCGACGCCAACAAAAAGGCCTTGCGAACCCTTCGGTCCGCAAGGCCTCTGCGCTGCTTGTTGCCACCCCGTTTCTCCCAGGCTCGCTCGCCCGCCCTCGCCATGCTCAGGCAGCGACGTGATGCAGCGCCTCCTCGGTCAGCCACAGCGATTCCTCGAGCATCTGCTCGTTCAGGTTCGAGCCTTCTCCGCCGCGATCGACCACCACGAAATCGCTGACCTCGCCCAGCGCGATCAGCGGATGGTGCCAGACGCCCTTCGCGTAGTTCACGCCCTGCCAGCCGTTCGAGACGAAGGCACGAATCCGCGCCGGATCGAGTTCGCCGGCCGGCGCGACCACCACCAGGTAAGGCCGCTCCGACAAGGGCAGGAAGGCCTGGCTGCCGAGCGGATGCCGTTCGAGCATCTTCACCTCGAAGGGCAACGCGCGCGGCTGGCCGCGGAACAGGTTGACGAGCGTGTGGCCGCCCTGCTCGGCGACATCCACCCGGGCCAGATCGTGGAAGCGGATCGTGGTGCCGAGATTGATCGGGATCTGCCTGGCGCCCTCGGTCTCGATCACGTCGCCGAAGGGCGCGAACGCGGCGCGCGTCAGCGCTTCGATGGTCAGCGTCTTCATTGGCCGAGCGTGCCCCAGATGCGCAGACGCGAGACGCCGCCGTCCGGGATGATGTTCAGGCGCACGTGCGTGACGAGGCCGAGCGCGGCCAGTTCCGATTCGAAATAATGCTGCTTGTCCATCTGCAGCTTCTGCTCGCCGAGCAGGACCGGCCAGAACATCGCCTGCGTGACCAGCGAGCTGTCGGTGCCGCCCGTTACGTGGGCCGCCTGGATCGAGCAACGATCGGGATAGTTGCCTTTGAAGTGCGCGGTGTCGACCTCGACCTTGCGGATCACGCCCGGGCGTGCCAGCGCGATGATCGCCCAGTCGTTGCCCGGCTCGCGCCGGCGCCGCGTCTCCCAGCCGTCGCCCATGTTCACGCCGCGGCCCGGCAGCAGGATGGACGAGGCCAGCCCGAAGTGCTGGTTGTTGGCGGCAATCACGTGACCGCCGTTCTCCATCGCGGCCAGATCGAACAGCTCGCTGCGGCTCGCGCCTTCCCAGTCGAGCTTCGGCTGCCCATAGACGCGCAGCCGCGCGATCCCGCCGTCCGGATAGATGTTCACGCGCAGGTGCGTGTAGGGCGTGCTGTCGTCGACCGCCACGTAATGGTGGCTATTGCCCTGCAGCGTGGTGGACGGCACGATCTCGACCCAGTGCGTGCTCTGGTTCGGCGTGCCGTCGGGCAGGTAGCAGGCTTGCACCGAGGCGGCCGGCGGGAAATTGCCGGTGAAATGGCTGGTGTCGAGGTCGAGCCCCTTGATCACGCCGGGGCGCGCCAGCTTCACCAGGCACCAGTCGTAGCCGGTGGTGCGCTTGCGGCGCGTCTCCCAGCCGTCCATCCACTTGCCGTGATCGTCGTACTTGCCCGGGATGAACACGGCCGGCTCCGGGTTCAGCATCCGCTCCTTCGGCGCGAAGAAGTCGTCGCTCGCCTCGAGTGCCTGCGCCCCCAGACGCGGATCGGCCAGGTTCACGTAGCGACGCGTGAATTCGGGAGCGTTGGGATCGAGCAGCGGAATGGCCATGATGAGGTCCTTATGGGAAGTTCGTGAAAAGAGCGGCGCCCGCCGAAACGGGCGCGACTGGAGCGCCGCGGCGCGCGGCCCGAGCCGTGCGCCGCGGGTCGAAACTCAGGCGTCGATCAGGTCGTCGAGCCGGAACCGCGCGATCCGGGCGATCTGGTCGAGGCTCGCGCGCAGCTCCTGCTCGCGCGTGTTCGCCACGCGCGATTCGAAGTTCGCGATGATGCCGTGACGGTCGTAGCCGCGCACGGCCAGGATGAAGGGGAAACCGAATTTCTCGCGATAGGCGCGATTGAGCGACTGCAGCTTGTCGAACTCGGCCTGGCTGCACTGGTCGAGACCCGCGCCGCTCTGCTCGCGCGTCGACTCGGCCGTCAGCTCGCCGCGTACCGCCGCCTTGCCGGCCAGCTCCGGGTGGGCATTGACCAGCGCGAGCTGGCGCTCGCCGCCGGCCGCGTCGACCACGCCCGACATCGCCGCGTGCAGCGCCGCGATGCTGGCATAGGGGCGCCCCGCCGCCGCCGCCTCGGCCACCCAGGGCGAATGTTCGAAGATTCCCGACAAGGCGGCGACGAACGCGTCCTCCGCCATTTCGTTCAGTTCTGCCAAGGTGTATTGCATCGCCTTCATGCCGCCTCGTCGCCTCGGTTGGTGGTGGAATACGGATGATGTTCGCGCCAGTGGCGCGCGATATCGACGCGGCGCGTGACCCAGACGCGGTCGTGCTGCTCGATGTGATCGAGGAAGCGCTGCAGCGCTCGGAACCGCCCCGGCCGCCCGAGCAGCCGGCAATGCATGCCGATCGACATCATCTTCGGTGCCTCGTCGCCCTCTTCGTAGAGCACGTCGAAGGCGTCGCGCAGGTAATGGAAGAAGTGATCGGCGGTGTTGAAGCCCTGCGGCGTCGCGAAGCGCATGTCGTTGGTGTCGAGCGTGTACGGCACGATCAGTTGCGGCCGGCTCGCCCCGCCCGTGACGGGCACCTCCATCCAGAACGGCAGGTCGTCGCCGTAGTGATCGGAGTCGTACAGGAAACCGCCGTATTCGGCCACCAGGCGATGCGTGTTCGGGCTGTCGCGCCCGGTGTACCAGCCCAGCGGGCGCACGCCCGTGACGCGCTCGATCGCCTCCATGCCGAGCCGCATGTGCTCGGCCTCGCGCTCGGGCGACATGTCCTGGTAGTGGATCCAGCGCCAGCCGTGGCAGGCAATCTCGTGGCCGAGTTCGACGAAGGCGCGCCCCAGCTCCGGGTGCCGCTCGATCGCCATGCCCACGCCGAACACCGTGAGCGGCAGGCCGCGCCTCTCGAACTCGCGCAGGATGCGCCAGACGCCGGCGCGCGAGCCGTATTCGTAGATCGACTCCATGCTCATGTGGCGCGCCGGGTAGGAAGCCGCGCCGACGATCTCGGAGAGGAACTGCTCGGAGCCGGCATCGCCGTGCAGCACGCAGTTCTCGCCGCCTTCCTCGTAATTGAGCACGAATTGCACGGCGACGCGCGCGCGGCCCGGCCAGTTGGCCTGCACCGGGTGCCGGCCATAGCCGATCAGGTCGCGCGGATAGTGGGAATCATGTGACATGGTTGGATGCGAATGAAGACCCGGGTTTGAGGGTGCTCGCATCGGCGAACCGGCAGCAAATCGGCGGCGGATCAGGCGATGAATCAGCGGCGGATCAGGCGGCGCGGCGCGCCGATGCGAGGGTTGGGCCAGTGTAGCGAAAAGGCCTGGGAGCGCCCATACAGCCAAACGGATAGTGCGGGTCACGTCCGGTGTATGTGCGCCCGCCGCATGCGCTAGGCCGTGGTGGCGGCCGCGCCGCGCGGGGCGGCCGCCTGGCCGCTCGCGGCACTGCCGGCCGCGCCTGGAACCCCGGCCGGCAGGCCCTCCTCATCGGGGCCGAAACGCGCGAATTCGCCGTCGTAGCGCTTCTCGAGCGGGCGCGCGTACTCGCCGCGCTTGGCCGTGGCCAGCCGCAGCGCGACCAGCGCCTCGACCCACTTGAGCGCGGCCGTCACGCCCTCCACCACCGGGGCGCCGATCGCCTGCTCCACTTCATGCGCGAACTCCGCCATGCCGGCGCAGCCGAGCACGATCGCCTCGGCGCCGTCCTCGTCGAGCGCGCGGCGGCATTCCTCGACGATCAGGCGGCGCGCCGAGGAGCCGGGCCGGTCGAGTTCGAGCACGGCCACGTCGGTGGCGCGCACGTTGCGACAGAAACGCTGCATGCCGTAGCGCTCGGCCAGGTGCCAGGCCAGGCCGCGCGTGCGCGAGAGCGTGGTCACCACCGAGAAGCCCGGCGCCAGCACGCTGGCCGCGTGCATCGCGGCCTCGGCGATGCCGATCACCGGCCCGCGCGCGATCTCGCGCGCCGCGTACAGGCCCGGATCGCCGAAGCAGGCGATCACGTAGCCGTCGAAGCCATCGCGTTCGCCGGCCGCGATCTCGGCCAGCAGCCCCGGCACCGCGAGCGCGTCGTCGTAATGGCTCTCGATCGAGGGCGGCCCCATGGTCGGGCTGACCGCCACCACGGCCGTGCCCGCGTTGGCCACCTCGCGCGCGCAGCGCCCCATCGCCTCGGTCATGCGCTGCGTGGTGTTCGGGTTGATGAGCTTGATCTTCATGTCGTCTCCTGATTGCTGGTCCTGCTTGTCGTGCTCGTAGTGCTGGTCCTGCTTGCCCGCGCCTGCGGCCGGCGCGGGCCGGCGCTCATTTCGCCACGATGCGGTAGGTCAGGCCGGCCAGCAGCGCGCCGACGAACCACGAGAAATTCGCCAGCCCCGAGAGCGCCGGCACCATCACGCAGGCGATCGCGATCGCCGCGGCCGGCAGCAGCGAGTACACCGCGCGCCGGTTCACGCCGCCGCGATACCAGTAGGCCCCCGTCTCCGCCAGCGTGTAGAGATCGTCGCGCTTGAGCGCGCCGCGCTTGACCAGGTAGAAGTCGACGATCAGCACGCCATAAAGCGGCCCGATGAAACTGCCGAGGATGTCGAGCGTGTAGTGGATCACCGCCGGGTTGTTGAACAGGTTCCAGGGCGTGATGAAGATCGAGGCGACGGCAGCGAGCATGCCGCCGGCGCGCCAGCTGATCAGGCGCGGCGCCACGTTCGAGAAGTCGAAGGCCGGCGACACGAAGTTCGCGACGATGTTGATGCCGATGGTGGCGATCGTGAAGGTCAGCGCGCCGAGGATCACCGCGGTCGGATGATCGATGCGGCCCACCGTGGCCACCGGGTCGGTGATCAGTTCTCCGAACACCGGCAGCGTGGCGGCGGTGGTGATCACGGTCACCAGCGAGAAGGCCAGGAAGTTGACCGGCAGCCCCCAGAAGTTGCCGCGCTTGACGGCGCGGTAGCTGCCGCAGTAGCGGGAGAAGTCGCCGAAGTTCAGCATCGGCCCGGAGAAGTAGGACACCACCAGCGCGATCGCCGTGATCATCACCGGCAGCGCCTCGGCGCCGTGGTAGCGCACGCCGCCGAGGTTCAGGCCGATGTTGCGCCAGCCCGCGCGCCAGACCATGTAGCCGGCCAGCACGAACATCACCACGTAGACGGCCGGCCCCGCGAAGTCGATGAACTTCTTGATGGTCTCCATGCCGTTCCAGAACACCAGCGCCTGCAGCACCCAGAGCAGCATGAAACCGGCCCAGCCGAGCGCCGAGAGGCCGAGGAAGCCGTAATGATGGACGTCCGCGTAGGGCATCCACTGCGGCACGAACTTGAGCACCACGATCACCAGCGCGCTGGAGGCCAGGTAGGTCTGGATGCCGTACCAGGCCACCGCGATCAGGCCGCGGATTACCGCCGGCACGTTCGCGCCGAGCACGCCGAAGGTGGCGCGACAGGCCACCGGATACGGCACGCCGAGCTGCTGGCTGGGTTTTGCGATCAGGTTGCAGAGCGCGTTGACGATGCCGATGCCCACGATCAGCGACACCAGCACCTGCCAGCTCGTCAGGCCCAGCGCGAACAGGCTGCCGGCGAACACGTAGCCGCCCACCGAGTGCACGTCCGACATCCAGAACGCGAAGATGTTGTAGGCGCCCCAGCCCTGCTGCGCGAGCGGCGCGAGATCCTCGTTGTAGAGACGTTCGCTGTAGCCGGCCGGCACGGCGGGCTCGCCGCCGTCGGTTCCGTCCTCGTGATACGGGCTGCTTCCTGGCGCGATGGTGAACTGAGCCATGACATCTCCTTGCCTGCCGCGGTCGAGCCGCGCGATCGTCATTGAAATCGCGGCCGGACATCGAGGTCAGGCCACGCCCGCGTGCGGCAGCCAGGGGGAGGCTGCCGTCAGCATTCCGTCAGTCCATCGGCGCGGGCGCGGCGCGCGGGGCTCAGCCCGCGCCGCCGAACACGTCGCGCAAATCCACCGTGCCCTGCGCGGGCCGGTCGAGCATTCTCAATTCCACGTGCTGCAGGTGATGCGCCATCAGCCGCGCCGCCTTCGCCGCGTCGCCGGCCTCGAGCGCGGCGACGATCTCGACGTGGTCGTCGAACGAGCAGGCATTGCGACCGTGCGATTCATACAGCGCCGACATCAGCGTCGAGCGCGCCACCAGCCCGTTCAGGCAGTCGCACAGCGTGGTGTTGCCGGTCAGCCCGGCGAGCGCCACGTGGAACTCGCCCGAGAGCCGGATCCAGGCGGCGAAATCGCGCCGCTCGAAGGCGTCGCGCTCGCGCTCGATCATCGCGGCGACGCCCTTCAGGCGCTTCGCGCCCGGTCCCGTCGCCAACCGCTCCATCACCGCCAGCTCGATGATCCGCCGCAGCTCGAACACCTCGTGCACGTCCTGCAGCGTCGGGCTGGCCACGAAGGCGCCGCGGTTCGGCTCCAGGTCGACCAGCCGGTCGGTGGCGAGCAGCGCCAGCGCCTGCCGGATCGGCCCGCGCTTGACGCCGAACACCTCGCAGAGCTGCGCCTCGGTCAGCTTCGCGCCCGGCGCGAGCCGATGCTCGAGGATCGCCGTGCGGATCCGTTCAGCGATCGCTTCCGGCGTCGTCGTCGACGCCACGCTTTCCTTCTTCGTCATGTTTGCCATCTCGTTATGTTCAGCATCCTAGGGCGGACATAAATATTGTCAACAATCCATCCCGCCGATTTTGCACAATTCTCGTTCATCGACGTGCTTGCTTTCGGTGCACATGGCACCAAATCGCGCACTGGTGAGGGATAGCGCCAGATCGATCAAGACTTTCAGTCTCGACTGCCCTAATTTTTTGTCAACAATAATGCGCCTGAATTGGGCACGACAAATTTGGCAGCAGCCAAATTATTCGACCGTTAGTTGCATATCAGGACGCAAAAAAAGGCGGTTTCCCGCCTCGTGCCGATCGAATCCGGCGACGCCGCCCTATCCGGCCAGGGTCGGATAGTCGGAGACGGTCAGACGGAAGCCGTGTTCGTTGGCGACCAGTTGTGCCTGGCCGCCCACCGGCAGGCTCACCATGTCGGGCACGTGGCCGAACTGCAGCCCCGTGATCACCGGAATGCCCACCACCTCGCGCACCTGCTCGATCACGGCCTGCATGTCGTAGCCGTTGTCGTAGTCGAAGGCGCGCGCGCCGGTGAACTGGCCGAGCACCAGCGCCTGCTGGCCGGCCAGCAGCCCGGCGAAATGCAGGGTGTAGATCATCCGCTCGATGCGGAACGGCTGTTCGTTGACGTCCTCGATGAACAGGATGCCGCCCTCGATGCGCGGCATGTAGGGCGTGCCGGCCAGCGAGGCCAGGATCGCCAGGTTGCCGCCCCAGAGCGTGCCCGAGACGTTCGCGCCCTGCTGCTGCGGCACCTCGGAGACGATCGTGGTCGTGCGCTGGGAGAGCGTCGACCAGAACTGCGTCATGGTGAATTCGCTCGGCGTCTCGGCGCCGAAGTCGGCCGACAGCATCGGCCCGCCGAAGCTCTTGACGCCCGACCTGGCGAGCAGCGCGAGCTGGATCGCGGTGAAGTCGCTGTGGCCGCACAGCGCGATCGGCTGGTCGCGCAGGCGTTCGAGCCCGCGGTAGTCGAGATGCGGCAGGATTCGCGCCGCGCCGTAACCGCCGCGCACCGCCAGGCCGATGTCGGGCAGAGGCTGCGAGGGATCGGCCAGGCGGTTCAGGTCGGCCGCGCGCTCGGCGTCGCTGCCGGCGAAGCGCAGGTGGCGGCGCTCGGTCGCCTCGACGTTCTGCACCTGGTGCCCCTGCGCGCCGAAGCGCTCGAGCGCGCGGCGGATCGCGTCGGGATCGTGCGGGTAGCCGGAAGGGCCGAGCAGGCGGATGCTGCGCGGCTTGAGTGTGGAGTGGGCCATCGGTCGCGTATCGGTAATGGGGGTCAGCCCGATTAGAACCGCGTCACGGCGACTGGTTCAGTTCGCGGGCGGCAGGTCGTCGGAATCCGGCGCGACGCCCTGCCCAGCCGCCTCGCCAGGTTCGGGAAGCGCCGCGGCGGCATTGGCCGCGCGCCGCGCTTCGCGGGCCGCGCGACGGCGCTCGGCGAAGAAGCTGCGCAGCGCATCGCCGCACTCCTCGGCGAGCACGCCGCCCGTCACGCTGGTGTGGTGGTTCAGCTGCGGGTTGGCGAAGGCATCGACCACGCCGCCGCAGGCGCCCGTCTTCGGGTCCGGCGCGCCATAGACCACGCGCGCGATCCGCGCATGCATGATCGCGCCGGAGCACATCAGGCAGGGCTCGAGCGTCACATACAGTTCGCAGCCGGGCAGGCGATAGTTGCCGAGCGCCTGGGCGGCCGCGCGCAGGGCCGCCATCTCGGCGTGCGCGGACGGATCGTGTCCGCCGATCGGATGATTGAAGCCGCGCGCGATCACCTCGTCGCCGCGCACGATCACGGCGCCGACCGGCACCTCGCCGGCCGCGCGCGCCTCTTCGGCCGCGGCCAGCGCCATGCGCATATAGCGCCGGTCGCGCTCGGCGGCCGGATCGGGATGCCGCGCGGCGTCGGAAACAGACGAGTCGAACGAGTCGGACGAGTCGGGCAAATCGGACGGATCGGGGAGATCGGCGGAGGCAGGCAGGTTCACGCGGTTCCCGCTTCGCCGGCGCCATCGTCGAGCACGCGCTCGGACAGGCGTTCGGCAATGCGGCGGCAGTATTCGCGCGGCACGACCAGCGGGCCGCCGCGCAGCGATTCGAGGGCCATGTCGAGCGCGAGCATCTTGGCTTGCAAGCGGCAACGTGTCGCACGGTCGCTGACCGCGCGCATTTCGTCCTGCAGGTTGCACAGGGCCCGCAACTGCTCGACCGCGGGCGGCACGAAACCCGCAGTCTTCAGGATCCGGTTGGCGATCCGCACTTCGGCCGGGACGCGCAAATCGTCGTCCAGCTCCGGCGGGGCATCGTTGACCGGGATTTCGTCGAACTCCCCGCGCGCGGCAGCGGCAGCGATACGTTGTTCGACCAGGGCATCAAGCAGTCTCATTCGAGCAATTCAAGGCAAAGCGGCCTCGCGATTCTAACAGGGGATTGGGCAAGTGCCAGCCCTCTGGAGCAAATGCTCGACTATCGAAATCGCGTATCGAGGAAAACCGTTATGCTCGATCGGATCGTCCGGTGGCCCTTGCCGGGCGCCGGTTTCTCCATTCGATTTCGAGGGAAGGATCACCAGGATGCACACCGTCAGGATAGGACTGCGATGGCTGGCCGCCGCCGCGCTGCTGCTCGGCCTGGGCGGCTGCGGCGTGTTCTGCAGCGGCGCCGGCACCAATGGCTGGGCCGGCGGCGCCTGCGGGACCACGGTCCGTTTTTGAGCCGAGTTTTCGCGTCTCGCGCGCGTCGCGCTCCCGCTCTGCTTCGAGCCCGCTTTCGGCCCGCTTTCGGCTCGTTCCGGCCCCGTGACCTGCCCGGCCGGCACGTTTTCGGCGTGATCGCGTGCCGGCAGGCGGCACGCGACCTGCTCGGCTTCAGCGATTGACCAGCGCCAGCCCGGCCGGCAGGTAACGCTCGCCGGCCACGCCGATCTCGGCCAGCACCGCGTCGAGTCGCGCCACCTCCTCGTCGCCGAGCGCCAGCGTCGCCGCGCCGAGATTGTCTTCCAGATAGCGGCGGCGCTTGGTGCCCGGAATCGGCACGACGTCGTCGCCGGCGCGCAGCACCCAGGCCAGCGCCACCTGGGCCGCGCTCACGCCGCGCGCGGCCGCGATCGCCTGGACGGCCTCGGCGATGCGCAGGTTGGCGTCGAAGTTGCCGCCCTGGAAACGCGGATCGTTGGTGGCGCGATAGTCGCCCTCGCCGATCTCGGCGCGCGACTTCACCTGCCCCGTCAGGAAACCGCGGCCGAGCGGGCTGAACGGCACCAGGCCGATGCCGAGCTCGCGCAGCACCGGCAGCACCGTGCCTTCCAGGTTGCGCTCCCAGATCGAGTATTCGCTTTGCAGCGCCGAGACGGGCTGCACCGCGTGGGCGCGTCGGATCGCCTCCTCGCCCGCCTCGGACATGCCGAAATAGCGCACCTTGCCGGCGGCGATCAGCTCGCCCACCGCGCCGGCCATCTCCTCGACCGGCACGGCCGGATCGACGCGATGCTGGTAGAGCAGGTCGATGCGGTCGGTGCGCAGCCGCTTGAGCGAGGCCTCGACCACCTCGCGGATATGTTCGGGCCGGCTGTCGGTGCCGGCCGGGCGGCCGTCGGCGCCGATCCGGAAGCCGAACTTGGTGGCGATCGTCACCGCCTCGCGCCGCCCCTGCAGCGCCCGGCCGAGCAGTTCCTCGTTGCTGTAGGGCCCATAGACCTCGGCGGTGTCGAGGAAGGTGCAGCCCAGCTCGATCGCGCGATGCAGGGTGGCGATCGATTCGGCGTCGTCGGGCTTGCCGTAGGACTGGCTCATGCCCATGCAGCCCAGGCCGATCATCGAGACTTCGAGGCCCTGGCGGCCCAGCTTGCGGGTATTCAGCATGGATCTTCCTGATCGAGATGTAGGGGGTGCGTCCGGCCGTTCACGCTGCGCCTCGGGCGACGCGGGCGGGACATGCCGCGCCCGCGCCGCCCTCGCGCCGGCGAGCTCAGCGCAGGTTCAGGTAGTGCAGCTTGCTGAGCGGCACGCCCTTGTGACGCATGATGTCGTAGGCCGTGGTCACGTGGAAATAGAAGTTCGGCAGCACGAAGTTGGTCACGTAGCCCAGGCCCGTGAACTCGATCGGGCCGCTGCGCAGCGGCAGGCTCACGGTGCGCGTCTCGCTGCCCTCGAACTTCGCCACGTCGACCGATTCGGCGAAGGCGATGGTCTTGGCGATCCGCTCCTGCAGTTCGGCGAAGCTCTGCTCGTTGTCCGGAAACGAGGGAATCTCGATGCCGGCCAGGCGCGCCACGCAGCCCTTGGCGGCGTCGCTGGCGAGCTGCACCTGGCTGCTCAGCGGCAGCATGTCCTCGAACAGGCGCGTGCCGATCAGCGCCGCGGGATCGAGGCCCTGCTCGCGCGCATGGGCCTCGCCCTTGTCGAGCAGCTTCGACAGCGTGCGCAGGCCGCGCACCAGCACGGGGATCGAGATGTCATACAGGGAAACGGACATGAGGGCTCCTGGAGATGGGATGGATCCGCCGGCTCCGCGGCGTTCGCCCGCCAGCATAATGCGGTTCCGGAATCGCTGCTGGAGCGTCGCGATTGGTGCGGGAAAGCAAGGTAATCAAGAGGCGGGACGAGCGCCGGGCACGTCCGGCGCAATGATGGCGGCGCCGGCCAGGACGGCGGCGCCGGATGTCGATCGCGATGATCCGGTCAGGCGGTTCAGGTGCGCCCGCCGCCGGCTGCACCGGGCCGGGCTTCGTTTGCTTGCGACGTACTCCAGTCGCGGATCGCCAGATTCTCGAACAGCGTCTCGCGCGCGCCATACTTGGCGACGTCGAGCAGGCAAGCGGCGAGCTGCTCGCAATCGACGCTGAGCCCGGGCCCGAACCACGAGATGACGGTGCCGATCGGCGCGAGCCAGCGCCCGATGTCCTGGCGCGGCCCGCTGATCGCGGTCGGCCGGATATAGGCAGGACGAAACACGTAGACCTTCCCGGCCAGGGCGCCCAGCGAACGTTCGGTGCGTCCCTTGATGCGCCGGTACAGCGCGCGCTGCCGTTCTTCCGGATCGGCGCCGCGCCCGCTCAGGAAACAGAAGCGCAGTGCCGGATTCGCGGCGAACAGCGCGCGCGCCGCGGCCAGCGCGTAGTCGTGCGTGATGCGCACATAGGCATCCTCGCGCACCTGTGATTGCGACACGCCCAGGCACCAGACGCAGGCGCCGAAACCGGCCAGGTCGAGATCGGAATAATCGAGGAAATCGTCGCGCAGCACCTGCCTGAGCTTCGGGTGCTCGAGGTCGAGCGCGCGCCGCGTCAAGACGGTGACCGACTCGATGGTCGGATCGTCGAGGGCCTGGCGCAGCACCTGGCCGCCGGCAAAGCCGGTCGCCCCCGTCAGCAAGAGTTTCATTGCGGCACCTCCGATGCCAGGAAAAACGCCATCACGGCCGGCGAGCCCCGGCCCGCGATCGCCGAACGGGATCGCATGCCGCTTGCCGGCCAGCATCTCGATCGTCATCCGCGACACTGGCTCGGCCGGCGCATCGGAGTCCTGATCGCTGGCATCAAGGGCGGTGCGACCACTATCTGCAGGCGCAGACTATAAGAGCAAGACGCTGATTTTGTCTACGCCCGTATATTTACCGAATCGCACCGCCCATTCCGCTCAGAAGCGCTCGCCCACCATCTGCTCGCTCTTCTCCCAAAGCGCCTTGGCGAGCTCCGGGTCGAGCGCGTAAGCGCGCACGCCGGGCGCCGCCGGATTCAGCTCGGCATCGGTCACGCTCGACAAGCCGCAGTTCTCGGCGTAGCGCCCGCCCACCTCGTCGGCCGGGGCCACCACGCCGGCCCAGACCGAGGTGGCCGCGCCTTGCGGCACGGTCTTGAAGCGGAACGGGGGCTGGCCTTGCGCGGCCAGGTCGGCATTGATCTGGGTGAGCATGCCCTCGAGCGCGTCGTCCGGCAGATGGCGCGCCAGTTCGGTCATGATGCCGCCCGGATGGATCGCCACCGCGCGCACGCCGCGCGCCTTGTGGCGGCGATCGAACTCGACGGCGAACAGGATATTGGCCGTCTTCGAGCGCGCATAGGCCACCCAGGGATCGTAGGGCGTGCGCTCGAAGCCGAGGTCGTCGAGCGAGAACGGCGCCATGCGGTGCCCCGACGAGGCCACGTTGACCACGCGCGCGCCTGGCGCCAGCAAGGACGCGATGCGGTTGATGAAGACGAAATGGCCGAGGTGGTTGGTGCCGAACTGGGTCTCGAAACCATCGGCGGTATGCCCGAAGGGCGAGGCCATCACGCCAGCGTTGGCGATCACCAGGTCGAACGGCCGGCCGTCGGCGAGCAGCGCGTCGGCCGCGGCACGCACGCTGGCCAGCGAGGCCAGGTCGAGTTCGAGCAGCTCGAACCCGCCACCGTTGCCGGCCGCGGCCGCGCGCACCACCTCGGTGGCCGAGCGCGCCTTGGCCAGGTCGCGCGCGGCGCCCACCACCTGCGCGCCGTGCGCGACCAGCGCACGCGCGGTTTCCACGCCCAGCCCGGCCGACACGCCGGTTACGAGGGCGCGCTTGCCGCGCAGGTCGACGCCGGCCAGCACGTCGTCGGTGGTGCTGAATTCTCCGAATACTTGGGACATCTGCAGAGCTCCTGATCGTGTCGACGCCCAGGTGCCGGCGCCGGCACCCGCGTCGCGTAAAATAAGCGGATCGATCCTCCGCATAAATATACGGAGGATATCTCCGCTTATCAACGGGAATTTTCGAGGGTGACCCAGGACAAGGAAAACGGCGTGCCGGCCCGCAAGCCGCGCGCCGACGGCGAACGCAATCGCCAGCGGCTGATCGAGGCGGCCAAGACCGTGTTCGCGGCCAAGGGCTCGAGCGCGAGCCTCGACGAGATCGCCCGCACAGCCGGGGTCGGGATCGGCACGCTGTACCGCCACTTCCCGACGCGCGACGCCTTGATCTCGGGCCTCTATCGCAACGAGACGACGCAGATGGCCGAGGCCGCCACGCGGCTGGCCGACACGCACGCGCCGGCCGAGGCGCTGCGCCAGTGGCTGCTGCTGTTCGTCGACTACATGGCGACCAAGCACGGCATGGCCGAGGTGCTGAACTCGGTGACGGGCGGCGTCGGCGCGCTTTACGCGGATTCGGCCACCTGCATCCTCGGGGCGCTGCAGGATCTCGTCGACCGCGCCACGGCGAGCGGCGAGATCCGCCTCGGGCTGGCGCCGATCGACGTGCTGCGCGCCATCGCCGGCGTGGGCACCGTGTCGAGCGAGCCGGGCTGGGAGAAATCGGCGCGCCAATTGGTGGACATCATCATGGCGGGAATTCGCGTGCGCTGAATCGGTTGCGTGGTCGGCGTCGATCGCGCGCCCCATCGCGACTCGTGGTTCAAGGCCGCCGCTTCAACAGATCGAAGCGGATCAGGCTTTGCGCGCTCGCCACCAGCGCCTCCTGCGCCGGGCGAGGTGCCCAGCCCAGCCATTCACGCGCCTTGTCGCCGCTGGCGCGACGCACGATACCGAGTTGCGGCGCCATGGCCCGCATCGCGGGCGACACCACGCCGAGCGCGCGCACCGCGAGATCCGGCAGGCGATGTCGCGGCACCCTGCCCGCGGCCGCGCCGAGCCGGCGCCGCAGGATCCCGGCCACCTCATGCAGGCTCAGCACCGGCCCCGATACCGCGATGAAGCGCTGCCCGTTCGCCCGCGGATCGCGCATCGCCCGCAGATGCAGGTCGGCGGCATCGCGCACGTCGACCACGCCGAACGCCAGCCTCGGCACCGCCGGCATCGCACCATCGAGCAGCGCCTTCAGCAAGCCGATCGAACTCGAATAATCCGCGCCCAGTACCGGGCCGAAGATCCCCACGGGATTCACCACCGCCAGCTCCAGCGCCCCGCCCTCGGTCTCGATGAAATCCCAGGCCGCGCGCTCGGCCAGCGTCTTCGAGCGGATGTAGGGCGTGACGTCGGGGCCGGCCAGGTCGGTCCAGTCGCGTTCGGTGCAAATCGCCTCGCGCGCGCCGTGCCCGTAGCCGATCGCCGCGAACGAGGAGGTCAGCACCACGCGCTTAACGCCCGCCTCGCGCGCGGCGCGCAGCACACGCAGGCTGCCGTCGCGAGCGGGCCGGACCAGCTCGTCCTCGTCGCGCGGTGGGCCGCCCGGGAACGGCGAGGCGATGTGCAGCACGTATTCGCACTCGCGCATCGCCTCGGCCCAACCCTCGTCGCGCATCAGATCCGTGACGGCGAATTCCAGCCCTTCGTCGCTTTGCGCGCCGCCCGCCGCGATCATCGCCCTCACCATCGAGGCTCGATCAGGATCCCGAATCGTCGCCCTTACCCGATATCCCTCGCGCAACAACTGCACGATCGCGTGCGCGCCCAGAAATCCCGATCCGCCTGTCACCAGCACCCGATTCATCACGCTCCCTGTGGTCCCGTTTCGATGCCGCGATACATGAAGTACGCGAGCTGCTAGCATCCATTCTCGATGTCGGGCGAATTCCCGCAAGTACGATGTTTCAAGATACCGAGTATGGAAAACCAGACCATTGAGCGGCTGGAAGGCACGGATTGCCCGGATACCTGCGTACCGCAGGCCCGGACCATCGCGCGTTTCCAGGCCAGCATCGAAGCGGTGGCCGGCAAGTGGAAGATCGGCATTCTCTGCGCGCTGCTCGACGGCAAGCTGCGCTTCAGCGATCTGCGCCGCGCCCTGCCCGGCATCACCCAGCACATGCTGACGGTGCAGTTGCGCGACCTCGAAGCCAACGGGCTGCTGACGCGCACCGTCCACGCCGAGGTGCCGCCGCGCGTGGAATATGCGTTGACCGCGGCCTCGCTGGCCCTGCTGCCCGTGTTCCGCTCGCTGCGCGACTGGGCCGAGATCCACGGCGATGCGCTGCTGGCGCGCGGCGCCGAACCGAAAGCGCCGCGCAAGAACGCGGCGACACGGGAGAGAAAAGCGCGGCGGGATTAGACGGGGCGCCCTGGCGGGCAGCTCGTCTTCACTCGCCGGTCTGCCCACGCAGATAGGCCACGATGCCGGCCGGCGCATCGGGCGCGATCATCAGGTCCTGAGATGCCAGCGTCGCCTCGATTTCCGGCGCCATCCGCGCCAGCATCGCGCTTTCGTAATCGGCCAGCGCGGCCTCGATCGAGGCGAAACGATCCGAGCCCAGCCGTTGCGCGAGTTCGAACGCGTCGAGCATGGCGTGATTCGCGCCGCGTCCGGTGAAGGGCGGCATGATGTGCGCGGCATCGCCGAGCAGGGTTGCGCCGGTCGCCGGCAGCCACTGCTGCGCGGCCGGCATGCAGTAGAGCGGCCAGCGCTCGAAACCCGGTTCGGCATTCGCCAGCAAGCCGGCAAGCGTTGGCGACCAGCCGGAAAATTGCGCGAGCAGGTCCCGACGCACGCGCGCATCGTCCTGCCAGTCATAGGTGTCGCGCGCGCGCCAGCTTTCCTCCACACGCAACACCGCATAAACGCGGATCGTGCCGTCGCCATTGCGCTGCGCCATCAGCGCGCGATCGTCGCCAAGCGCCATCAGGCTGCCGCTGCCCACCAGGCCAGCGATCTCGGGATGCCGCAGATCGGCGTCGACGAGCCGGGCCTGCACGAAGGTCACGCCGCTGTAGACCGGCACCGCGGCGCTGCGCAGCGGGCGCACGCGCGACCAGCCGCCATCGCAGCCGAACAGCAGATCGGCATGCGCCGTCCCGCCCTGCACCGCCTCGCCTGGCGCGAACGCCAAGCGCCAGCCGCCCCCTTCGGCGCGTTCGACGCCGTCGAGCCGCGCATCCCAGATCACCGTCCCGGGCGCGAGCGAATCAAGCAGCAAGTCGCGCAGCGCGCCCCGGTCTATCTCGGGCTGCGACTGTGCCTCGTGCTCGGCAAGGGTTTCGACCTGCACGACAGCATGCCGGTCGAGAATCCGCGAGCACTGTCCATCGGGCCTCGCCCGCGCCCGGAAGGCATCGCCCAGGCCTGCCTGCCGCAAGGCGAGCTGCCCCGAATCCTCGTGCAGGTCGAGCGACCCGCCCTGCCCTCGCATCCGCCGCGAAGCGTCGCGCTCATAGACGCGCACATCCGCGCCGCGCATCTGCAGCAGCCGGGCCAGGGTCAGGCCGGCCGGGCCGGCACCGACGATCGCGATGCGTCGGCCGTGCAGCAAGGGCGGCACGCCGGAAGGCGCAACCCGTCGATTCGCCTCAGACATGCGCCATCCCTCCGTCGACGGTCAGGTCGGCGCCGGTGGTGAAGCTCGCCGCGGGCGAGAGCAGGAACAGCACCGCCGAGGCGACTTCCTCGGCCCGGCCCCACCGGCCCATCGGAATCAGCCGCTCGACATAGGCACGGATCTCGGGATTGGCGCTCGCCGTTTCGGTCAGCGGCGTCTCGATCGGCCCCGGCGACACCACGTTGACGCGGATGCGCCGCGCCATCAGTTCAGGCGAGGTGCCGGCGTTGCGCGCGAAGGCGCGGATGAAGCCCTTGCTGCCGGCATACAGCGGATCGCCCGGTTGACCGGCACGCCCCGCCACCGAGCCGACGAACACCACCGACGCTCCGTCGGCGAGCCAGGGCAGCGCATGCACGAAGCTGAAGACCGCGCCCTTCACGTTGACATCCATCAGCGCGTCGTAGCCGGCCGGATCCAGTTCGCTGATCTCGATGCCGGGGGACACGCCGGCATTGATCACCAGGCCATCCAGGCGGCCGTGGCGTGCGCCCAGCTCGCGCATCAGGCCGGCAATCGCGTCGGGACGCGACACGTCGACCGGCAGGCATTCACCGCGCCCGGCCAGTTCGGCCTCGACGGCCGACAACCTGGCGGCGTCGCGACCGGTCGCGAGCACCTGGGCGCCGGCATCGGCAAGGCGCAGCGCCACGGCGCGGCCGATGCCGCTGGAGGCGCCGGTCACCAGGATGACCCTTCGGGAAAGATCGGAAGATTCGGATGCTGCTAAGGAAAAGGCTGGCGTCATGGTCGGACTCATGTTATCAACAGGCGTTGATATCCTAACCATCCCAAGATAAATGTCAACGACTGTTGATAAAAAATCCAGCGCGCCCCGTGCGCCTCGTTTATCGGCCGCGCAAAGTCGCGAACGCATTCTCGACGCCGCGCGCCTGGCCTTCACGCGCGCCGGCTACGACACGGTCGGCGTGCGCGAGATCGCGGCCGAAGCCGGGGTCGACCCGGCCATGGTGCCGAGGCTGTTCGGTTCGAAGGAGAATTTGTTCGCGCTGATCGCCGACCAGGCGTTCGGGCTCGAGCCCGCATTCGAAGGGCCGCCCGACGGGCTCGGCGAGCGGGTCGCCCGGCACCTGCTCGGGCCGCTCGATACAGCCGAGCCGGAAGGTTTCGACGAATTCGCCTTCCTGCTGCGCTCGGTCGGCAGCCCGGCCGCCGCGCCGATCCTGTCGGCCGCGCTTCATCGGGACTTCGTCGCGGCATTGTCGGCGAGGCTCGGCGGTGCCGATGCCGAGGCGCGCGCCGCGCTGATCACGGCCTACGTGCTCGGCTTCGCGGTGCTGCGCGCGGGGCTGGGTTCGCCGGCGCTGGAGGCGGCGCAAGCCGAGCTGATCGCCGCCAAACTGGGGGCGGCGATCCAGGCTTGCGTGGACGGCTAGCGCAAGTTGCCCGGCAGCGGGTGATCGGGCAGGCCTGCTGCACCGCCTCGTCCGGATCAGGCCGACGGCTCGCCCTCGCCCGCCAGCCGCGCCGCCACGGCGACGATCACGGCCCGTTCATGCGCATCGAGATGATCGAGCAGATGGCGGCGCACCGCGCCCGCATGCACGGGCCGCGCCGCCGCGATCCGCTCGCGCCCGTCCACGGTGATGAGCACCAGCACGCCGCGCGCCTCGTCGGCCTGCCGGCGGACCACCAGTTCCCGCGCCTCCATGCGCGTGAGTTGATGCGAGAGCCGGCTCTTGTGCCAGCCCAGCGAGAGGGCGAGATCACGTTGCGCGAGTTCGCCGCCGCCGAGATCCTCGAGCCGCGACAGGATGCCGAAGTCGGCGCCCGACAAGCCCGTCTCGCGCTCGATCTCGGCGCCCACGCGCGCCAGCGCCTGTTCGCTCAGATGCTTCACCGCGCTCCAGACCGCCAGTTCGTCCGCCTGCAGGCGTGCCGTCGTTTTCTTACTCATAGTGCTTCACGGGAAAACGTCCCGCGATGGTGTCGAACATCGCACGATAGCCGGCTTTCGCCGCCTCGAACGCCGCGCTCGCGGTCGGGCCGTAACCGATCTCGTCGGCGTCTCCCGCCACCAGGGCAGCGAACACGGCATCGCAGTAGACCTCGAGGTCCACGCCATGCGCGGCACCGTCACCCGCCAGCGAGGTGCGCACGGCAGGCGGAATCAGCTCGACCACCGAGCAGGCGGTGTGCCGCAAGGCGAAGCGCAGGTTCATCGTGTAGCTGTGCAAGGCGGCCTTGCTGGCGCTGTAGACAGGCGCGAACGGTTGCGGCACGTAGGCACCGCCCGAGCTGACATTGACGATCGTCGCGGCACGGCGCTCGCTCAACAGCAAGGGCAGCAGCAGATGGTTCAGGTGGATCGGCCCCGACAGCAGCGTGTCGATCTCGGCCTGGCGCTGCGCCCAGGGCGCGTCGTCCTCGGCCAGGCCTACCCGGCGCTGGATGCCGGCGTTGTTGATCAGCACGTTCAGCGCGGGCATCGACTCGCGCACTTGCGCGGCAAGCGCCTCGCGCGCGCAAGGATCGGCGATGTCGCTGGCCACGATATCCAGCCCCGGATGGTCGGCCGCCACGCGTTCGAGGCGGGCGCGATCGCGGCCGGTGATCGTGACGCGCGCGCCGCCTTCGAGAAAGCGCCGCGCAAGACCGAGACCGATGCCGGCGCCGCCACCGGTGATCAGGACACAGGCCGCTTCGATATCAATCGACATGATGCTCCCCCTTCAAGTTGATACGACAACCTGAAATATAGAAACACCAGGTTGTCACGTCAACTCAAAAATCCGGGGCTCGACGATCACGCCGGCGGCCAGCTCACGCCGGTCAGGCGCTCCGACTCGGCCCACAGCCTCGCCGCCACCTCGCGATCGAGCGCGGCCGCGCCGATCCTGGCCGGCCCGACCGGCCCGCGCAGCTCGAACACATGCCGTGGTCCGTAATACGCGCCGGGCCGCGCATCGGGCGAGGTCGCCGCGAACAGGGTGGGCAAGGCGCCGCCGGCTGCCGAATGCGAGATCAAGGGTCGCACGCCGGCCATCAGCGCCCGCGCGATCACCGCGCGGCGCACCCCGCCCAGGTTCGGCCCGGCACTCTGCAGGCCGGTGCGCGCGAAGCCGGGATGCGCCGAGGTCACCGTCAGCCCCCAGCCTCGCGCCTCGCTGCGCCGCTGCAACTCGAAGGCGAACAACTGCATCGCCAGCTTCGATTGCGCATAGGCCTGCCAAGGATCGTAGCGGCGCGTCCATTGCAGGTCGTCGAAGTGGATCGCCGCGCGCAGGCGATGCGCGAGGCTGCCGACCACCACCACGCGTGGCGCCGCGGCACGGCGCAAGGCCGGCAGCAGCCGCGCGCTCAGCGCGAAATGGGAAAGGTAGTTGGTGCCGAACTGCAGCTCGAAACCGTCCGCCGTGGTGTGCCGCGTCGGCGGTGTCATCACGCCGGCATTGTCGATCAGCAGGTCGATCGCCGCGTCGCCGGATTCGAACGGTTCGGCAAAGCGGCGGACCTGATCGAGACTGGCGAGATCCACGCGCCGGTATTCGACCTCGGCGCGCGGATGCGCGGCGCGAATCCGGCGCAAGGCCTCGGCACCCTTCGCGTCGTCGCGCCCGGCCAGCAACACGCGAGCACCGGCACCGGCCAGGGCCAGCGCGGTTTCCAGGCCGATCCCGCCGGTCGCGCCCGTCACCAGCGCAAAACGGCCGCGCTGGTCGGGGATGTCGGAAACGCGCCAGCTCATTGCCGCCTCCGCAGCGCGTCGAGCCCTTCGGGCAGCTTCGCGTCGTCGAATTGCGTGGACAGCGTGGTCGCGCGCCAGCGCGCGGCCTCCTCGGCGCGCTCCGCCTCGGCCTGCTCGGCGACATACAGCGCATCGCCGCCGAGCAGCAGGCGCGCCGGTACGTCCTCGCGCCGCGACAGCTCGACGATCAGCGCCGCGATCCGCGCCGGATCGCCGACCTCGTGCCCCGCGTAGGCGTCGAGCAGGGACAGCACCTGGCCCACCGAGGGCGCGTAGTCGGGCAGCAGGCCGTCGATACCCTGCCTGGCCTGCGCGGCCCAGTCGGTGCGCATGCCGCCGGGTTCGAGCGTGCACACGCGCACGCCGAACGGCGCGACTTCCTTGCCCAGCACGTCGCTGAAGCCGCCCACCGCCCACTTGGCGGCCTGGTAGGCGGACAGGCCGGCCGTCGAGCTGCGCCCGCCGACCGACGACACCTGGAACACATGGCCCGCGCGCTGCGCACGCATCACCGGCAGGGCCGCGCGCGTCAGATTGACGACGCCGAACAGGTTGGTCTCGACCTGGTCGCGAAAATCGGCCGGCGCCATCTGCTCGAACGGCGCGGTGTGGCCATAGCCGGCGTTGTTGACCAGCACGTCGAGGCGGCCGAAGGCGCTGCGCGCAAGCTCGACCGCCCGCGCGGCGGCGGCCTCGTCGGTCACGTCGAGCTCGACCGGCAGCAGATGATCGCCATGCCGGCGCTGCAGATCCGCGAGCCGCGAGGGATCTCGCGCCCCGGCCACCAGCCGGTCCCCCGCCGCCAGCACCGCTTCCGAAATCGCGCGCCCAAGCCCTCGCGCGGCCCCCGTCACCAACCAGACTTTCGACATGCCTGACTCCTTTCAATGAAATGAATGATTACTCACTCATTAATATGCGGGATACGAGGCCCGATCGACCTTCGTATCCCGCCAGATTCCGTGACCGGCGGCGCAAGCATCCATCGCGCCGCCCCGCTGCCCTCAATGCGCCTGCAAGGCCGCCCAGACCGCCTGGAAGCCGGCCTCGCGATAGGCTTCGTGCCGCCCCGGCTCCTGGGCGATGAAATCCATGGTGGTTTCCGCCATCGACGAGAACAGCGCGCCGCAGAACGCGAGCCGCTGCTCCTGCGGCAGCCCATCAGCGTTCGCCAGTTGCTCGCGGAAGATGTCGCGCACGGCGCAGAAGCCCTGCGCGCCGGCCACGCGATTGGCCTCCTCGATGCGCCCGCTGATATCGAGCTGGCGCATCGCGCGCCTTCCATCGGGATCGGCGACGCCCCACGACACATAGGCGTTCCAGGCATGCCGGGCACGTTGCTCGGCACTGCCCTCGAACGGGAACTCGCCCATCATCGCGGTGCGCAGCCCGTCTTTCAGATGCAGGTACAAGGCATTGAGCAGCGCGTCCTTGCTCTCGAAATAGGTGAACACGGTGCCCTCGGCCACGCCCGCGAGTCGCGCGATACGCGCCGTGGTGGCGCTCGCGCCATGTTCGGCCAGCGCGCGCGCCGCGGCGTCGAGGATCGCTTCGTGTTTGTCGAGACTGCGGGGACGTGCCAAAACCTTGCCGCCTTTAAATGAGTGATTGCTCAATCATAGAGATCGGCGCTTTCGCGCGCAAGCGAAAATTCTCCCCTTCATTCATCGGAACAATCAGGCCGGATACGCCGGCGCCGCGCTCGCCATGACGGCTCGCGCGGCGTCGGTTCGCTCAGGCGGCGAGCCGCGCGAGCAGTTCGCCGAGTTGCCTGGTGCCGATCTCCGCCAACGGTTGCAGCGGCAGGCGCGGCTCACCCGCCTCGAAGCCCTGCACGCGCAGCCCTGCCTTGATGGTGGTCGGCAGGCCGCCCTTCAGGATGAAGTCGAGCAGCGGCAGCTGGCGATAGAACAACTCACGGGCCCGCGCGAGCTCCCCCGCCACCACGGCCTGGTAGAGCGCCAGCGTCAGTTGCGGGATCAGGTTCGGCGCGGCCGTGCACCAGCCCGTCGCGCCGGCGCAGAACGCCTCCAGCGCGAGCGGATTGCTGCCGTTGTAGAACGGGATGGCGTCGTCCGAGATCTGGCGCAGCGCATGCATGCGCTGGATGTCGCCGCTGCTCTCCTTGACCATCGTCACGTTGCCGATCTCGCGCACCAGCCGCGCGATGAAGGCCGGCTGCATGTCGATGCCGCTCGTGGCCGGGTTGTTGTAGACCATCACCGGAATGCCGATCGCCTCGGCGATGCTCGCGTAGTGGCGGAAGATCTCGGCCTCGCCGAGCTTCCAGTACGAGATCGGCAGCACCAT
This sequence comes from Burkholderia sp. Ax-1720, assembly GCF_011753035.1. NCBI lineage: Bacteria > Pseudomonadati > Pseudomonadota > Betaproteobacteria > Burkholderiales > Burkholderiaceae > Burkholderia > Burkholderia sp. Ax-1720. The sequence continues at coordinate 61,473 of NZ_VWWK01000004.1, forward strand.
CACCGCGTCGGCGCCGGCCTGCTCGGCGAAGCGCGCGCGCCGCACCGCGTTGCGCGTGGTCAGGTCGGAGATGCCGACCACCACCGGCACGCGCCGCGCCACCTGGGCGATCGAGGCCTCGGCGGCCTGGTCCCATTCCTCGTCGTCGAGATAGGCGCTTTCGCCGGTGCTGCCGAGCGGCGCGATCGCGTGCACGCCGGCCGCGATCAGCCGTTCGATGCCGGCGCGCAAGGCGGCGCTGTCGATGCCGCCGGTCTGCCGGTCGAACGGCGTGACCGGGTACGCGATGATGCCCTTGAACGATTGCGATGCCATCTGCGGGTTCCTCGTTGGGAGTGCTATCTAATGAAGTGCGAAAAATGCGATCCAGCGTCCCGGCTCAGGCCAGGCAGTCGCGATGCGCGCGCAGGGCGCGGCGCGCGTAATAGTCGAAGGTGACGGCATGGCGCTTGGGCGTGGTGATCCAGTCGTGCGCCTCCCTGGCCAGCGCCTCGGGAATCGGCCGGATCGTTCCGGCGGCCTGCGCCAGCAATTGCAGGCGCGCCGCGCGCTCCATCAGCAGCGCCAGCACGCAGGCCTCCTCGATGGTCTTGCCGGTCACCAGCATGCCGTGATGGGCCAGCAGCACGGCGCGCTTGTCGCCGAGCGCGGCCGAGATGATCTCGCCTTCCTCGTTGCCGACCGGCACGCCGGGCCAGGTCTCGAGGAAGGCGCAATCGTCGTGCAGCGGGCACATGTCCATGTGCGAGACCGCCAGCGGCAGCTCCAGCATCGACAGCGCCGACACGTGCACGGGATGGGTGTGGATGATGCAGTTGACATCGGGCCGCGCGCGATAGATCCAGGTATGGAAGCGGTTGGCCGGGTTCGGGATGCCCTCGCCGCCGATCGTCTTCAGGTCCTGGTCGACCAGCAGCAGGTTCTGCTCGGTGATCTCGTCGAAGCCCTGCCCGAAGGGCTGGGTGTAATAGGTGTCGCGATCCTCGGCGCGCGCGGTGATCTGGCCCGCGAGCCCCGAATCGTGGCCGCCATCAAATAGAATGCGGCAGGTCAGTGCCAGTTTCTGTCGAGGCGACCAGTCGCGCGACGACAGCGCGGTATCGAGTTGCTGGTGCGAGCGGGCGACCAGCTCGGATTTCGACAAGTGCAGGGTTTCAGGCATTCCGGTTCTCCTGGTTGAGCGGCCGTGGCAGCGGCGGACATCGGGTGATCGAGAGCAAGGACAAGGAAAAGGACAAGTCGCCGAGTACACGACGGGTAGTATATGACACATCGTGTCATTTGATGCCGAATTTTTTGGAGAGATACGCGTGGGCGCCATTCGCCTGAAGTTGTTGCGCAAGCAGCTTGGTTTGAGCCTGCAGGACCTGGCCGAGCGCGCCGGCCTGACCAAGAGTTACCTGTCGAAGGTCGAGCGCGGCCTGAGCACGCCCTCGGTGGCGGTCGCGATGCAGCTGGCCACCGCCCTGCATGTGGAGGTCGGCCAGTTGTTCGCGTCCGACGAGGACGAGAAGGCGATCACGGTGGTGCGCGCCGGCGAGCGGATCCGCATGGGCGGCGGCAGCGAGGACGGCGCCTCGGCCGGCTACGAGGTGATCGCCGCCGAGGCGGGACGCAAGCGCCTGCTGCCCTTCATGCTGCAACCCCGGCATGATTTCTCGTCCTCGGAGTTTCGCGAGCACGCGGGCGAGGAATTCCTGTTCGTGCACAGCGGCAGGATCGAGATCGATTTCGCCTCGCAGAAGGTCACGCTCGGCACCGGCGACGCGGTGTATTTCAATGCGCAGGTGCCGCATCGGATCCGCTCGCTGGGCGCGAGGACAGCGCAGGTGCTGCTGGTGATCAGCGGCGACGAACTGTCGGCCGCGGAGCAGCACGCGGCCGACTGAGCCGCTGCCGGCCCCGGCGGCCGGAACCATCGCATGCGCGCGCCGCGCCCGCCGGCGCGCCGTCTCCCCCGCTTTCACGAGCCTGATCGCCGGTTCGCCCCGCCCTGGATTTTTGTGCAGCAGGCTCGGCGAATCCTGCAGCCGCGTCCGTGAGCCCCGCCGAATAATGGCCCTGCATCGACACGCCGCCCGCCGGCCCGGCGCGCCTGGGCGCCCCGGCAACGGGCAGCCGGCATCCCGCCAGCCGATCCGCAGAAACCGCCATCGACATCATGAAACACACCCTGATCATCAACGCATCCCAGCACTACCCGGGCTGGGCCAACGGCACGCTGAACCGCACCATGGCCGACACCATCCGCGAGGAAATGACGCGACACGGTCACGAGGTCGAACAGACCGTGATCGAAAACGGCTACGACGCCGGGGAGGAAGTGGAAAAGCACCTGCGCGCGGACCTGATCGTGCTGCAGACGCCGGTCTACTGGTTCGGCGCGCCGTGGATCTACAAGAAATACGCCGACGAGGTGTTCAACGCCGGCCTCGCCGACCAGCGCCTGCTGGCCGACGACGGCCGCACCCGCAGCGACCCGTCGAAGCAATACGGCACCGGCGGGCGCATGCAGGGCAAGCGCTACATGCTGTCGCTGACCTGGAACGCGCCGCGCGCCGCCTTCGACGATCCCGACCAGTACCTGTTCACCGGCCGCTCGGTCGACGACGTGTTCATCGCCAACACCACCAATTACCGCTTCTGCGGTGCCGAGATCCTGCCGGCCTTCTCCTGCTTCGACGTGATCAAGGCGCCGCGCGTGGACGAGGACATCGCGCGCCTGCGCGAGCACCTGGCGCGCGTGGCCGCCTGAGCGGCCCGCTCAGCCCAGCACCATCTCGACGAAGCGCTGCGCCGGCAGCGGCACCTCGCCGAGCCGGTGCGCGATGCCGAGCTCCCACTTGCGGCGGCTGGCCGGCACGTAGCGCAAGGTCACGCCCTCGATCGAGAAACGCGCGACCGAAGCCGGCACCAGCGAGATGCCCTGCCCCGCGGCCACCAGCGCCTGCACCGCATGGAACTCGCCGGCTTCCTGCACGATCCTCGGCCGGATCCCGTGATGTTCGTACAAGGCCATCACGGCCGCATGGAAACCGGGCGCGCGATCGCGCGCGATCAGCACCAGCGGCCGCTCGCCCACGCTCTTCATCGACACCGCCCGATCGGCCAGCGGGAAATCCCGCGGCAGCACGAAGGCGGGATAGTCGCTGGCGAGCCGATGCTGGCGCAGCCGGCGGTCTCGCGTCAGGCGCATGAAGGCGATGTCGAGCGAGCCGTCGGCGAGCGCTTTGGCCTGCTCGATCGACGGCATGTCGCTCACCTGCACGCGCACCTCGGGATAACGCTCGCGAAACGCCGGCACGGTGGTGGCGACCAGGTCGATCGCCCAGGAACCGAAGCCGATCCGCAGCTCGCCCAGCTCGCCGGCCGCGATGCGGCGCCCGCGCTCCAGCACCGCATCGGCGTGCTCCACCAGCCGGCGCGCTTCCTGGGCGAACAGGCGGCCCAGCTCGGTCAGTTGCGCGCCGTGCCGGCCGCGCGAGAACAGGCTGCCGCCGAGCTGCGCCTCGAGCTTGCCGAGCTGGCGGCTCAACGCCGGCTGGGACAGGTTCAGCAGCGACGAGGCGCGGCCGAAATTCGGCGTCTCGACCAGGGCCAGGAAGGCGCGGAGCAGGTTGATTTCCATGCGCGAAACGTATCACGGTGCGCCATAAATGTCATTGGACGCATCGATCGGCAAGCCGTGTAATGAGCGCTCCTCCACTTCCGCGCCCCGCTTGCCGCTCGCCCGATGAACAATATCCTCACCGCCTCCGGCTGGGCCTTCGGCCTGCTCGAAACCGGCGCCGACGGCCGGATCGCCGCGATCCGCGCCAGGCCGGTCGGCGCGCCCCTGCCCGGCTACGGCTACCTGCTGCCGGGTTTCGTCGACCTGCACGTGCACGGCGCGGGCGGGGTCGACCTGATGGACGGCGGCGAGGCCGCGCAACAGGTGGCCGCCTCGCTCGCGGCCAGCGGCACCACGGCCTTCCTGGCGACCACCATGACGGCGCCGGAAGCCGAGCTGCGCGAGGCCACCGCCGCGATCGGCCGCGTCGAGCGCCGCGAGCGCCCGGCGCATTGCGCGCGCCTGCTCGGCGTCCATCTCGAAGGCCCGTTCCTCAACCCCGGGCAGCTCGGCGCGCAGCCACCGCATGCGCGCCGGGCACGGGACGGCGAGATCGACACGCTGCTCGCGCTCGCCAGCGTGCGCCTGGTGACGCTCGCGCCCGAGCTGGAGGGGCAGCTCGACACGATCCGCCGGCTGGTCCGGCGCGGCATCCGCGTCCAGCTCGGCCATTCGACCGGCAGCTACGAGCAGGGCGTGGCCGCGCTGCAATGCGGCGCGAGCGGCTTCGCCCACCTGTTCAACGCCATGAGCGGGCTGCATCATCGCGCCCCGGGCCTGGTGGGCGCGGCGCTTGCCCATGCCGAATACGCCGAGATGATCCCCGACCTCGCCCATCTTCACGCCGGCGCGATGCGCGCCGCGCTGCGCGCGATCCCCCGGCTCTATTGCGTGAGCGACGCCTGCGCGGCCACCGGCATGCCCGATGGCGCCTACCGGCTGGGCGCGCAGCGCGTGTTCCGGCGCCCGGGCCAGGCCGGCGCGCGGCTCGCCGACGGCCGGCTGGCCGCCAGCACGCTGACCCTGGACGCGGCGCTGCGCAACCTGGTGAAGCTCGGGCTGTCGATCGCCGACGCCTCGGACCGCGTCTCGCGCTTTCCGGCCGACTTCCTCGGCCTGCCCGAGCGCGGCCGGCTCGCGCCCGGCGCCTGGGCCGACACGGTGCGCCTCGATCCGGAACTGCGCGTGGAGGCCGTCACCATCGAGGGACGCACGGTGACGCGCGCGGCACCCTCGCGCCGACAGCCGCCCGAAAGCCGGCCGGAAAGGTGGCCCGAAAGCCGGCCCGACCCGCAGCCCTGCACCGAAGCCGGGCATGTTTAGCCGCCAGCCGCGCAACAAGCCGCTGAACGGCGTGTTTCGGCATTTGCGCTGCCCCATTGCGCAACGCGAATGCACGGAACCCGCCAAAACCGTGCACACTTAGCACTTTCCGCTGCACCGCGGCACCGGTGCATCAGCCGTTCGTTCAACGCTCATCGACTTTGACCGCGAACCACCCATGACGAATCAGCACAACCAGCCCGCACAAGACCAACCCGTCGACATGATCATCTTCGGCGGCGGCGGCGACCTCGCAGCACGCAAGCTGCTGCCCGCGCTCTACATGGCGCACCTGCACCGCAACCTGCCGGCCGAGACGCGCATCATCGCGGTCGGCCGTCGCGACTGGGGCATCGACGGCTACCGCAAGTTCATGGAGGAGCAATCGCGGCCCTTCATCGACGGCAAGGCCTTCGACCAGCAGGCCTGGGACCGCTTCCTGGACCTGTTCCAGTACGTGCTGATCGACGTCAACGAGGCCGGCGACTACCAGCGCCTGGCCGAAGCCTCCCGCAAGGAAGCGATCCGCGTGTTCTACCTGTCGACCTCGCCGGAGCTGTTCACCACCATCTGCGACAACCTCTCGAGCGCGGGCGTGCTCAACGAGCGCTCGCGCGTGGTGCTGGAGAAGCCGCTCGGTCACGACCTGGCCTCGGCCCAGGCGATCAACAACGACGTCGGCCGCCATTTCGCGGAATCGCAGATCTACCGGATCGACCACTACCTCGGCAAGGAAACGGTGCAGAACCTGATGGTGCTGCGCTTCGGCAACCCGATCTTCGGGCCGCTGTGGCAGGCGCCGTACATCCGCAGCGTGCAGATCACGGTGGCCGAGACGGTGGGCGTGGGCAGCCGCGCCGGCTTCTACGACCACACCGGCGCGCTGCGCGACATGGTGCAGAACCACCTGCTGCAGCTGCTGTGCATCGTCGCGATGGAGCCCCCGGTCTCGCTGGACCCGGACGCGGTGCGCGACGAGAAGCTGAAGGTGCTGCGCTCGCTGCGGCCGATGACGCCGGCCGACATCGCGCGCGACACGGTGCGCGGCCAGTACGCGGCGGGCGCGGTGGACGGCCAGCCGGTGAAGGGCTACCTCGAGGAGGACAACGTGCCGCCCGACAGCCGCAACGAGACCTTCGTCGCGCTGCGCGCCTACATCAACAACTGGCGCTGGGCCAACGTGCCGTTCTTCCTGCGTACCGGCAAGCGGCTGCAGAAGCGCCAGTCGGAGATCGTCATCGAGTTCGCCGACCTGCCCTTCTCGATCATCCCCGACGGCCCGCGCCACTACAGCAACCGCCTGGTGATCCAGCTCCAGCCGGAAGAGTCGATCCAGTTGCAGATGCTGGCCAAGGAGCCGGGCAGCGGCATGAACATGGTGCCCGTGAGCCTGAACCTCGACCTGCAGCAGGCGATCCCGGAACGCCGCGCCGAAGCCTACGAGCGCCTGCTGATCGACGTGATCCGCGGCCGCCTCACGCACTTCATGCGCCGCGACGAGCTGGAAGCCGCCTGGGCCTGGATCGAGCCGATCCTCGACGGCTGGCAGCAGCCGGGCGACCGGCCGCGCCTCTACACGGCGGGCACCTACGGGCCGGCCGCCTCGTCGGCCTTGCTCGCGCGGGACAACATGTCCTGGGCCGAGGAGGCCTGAGCATCGGCGGCCGCCGAAGGCCGCCGCCCGATCCGCTGCGTCGATCGACCAGCCGGCCCGTCGCGGCCGGCTTTTTTACGTCGTCGTTCGTTTAGGATCGCCAATCGTGTGCGGCAAGCCGCGCCAGGTCGCGCACGCGCGCCGCCTAGATCGCCATCCCGCCGTCGATCGTCAGGCTCGAACCCGTCATGTAGCTCGATTCGGCGCTGGCCAGCCAGGCCACCAGCGCGGCGATCTCGTCGGCGTCGGCGGCGCGCTGCAGCGGGATCCGCGAGCGGATCGCCTCGATGTGCTCGGCCGTCATGTCGGTGACGGTCGGCCCCGGCTGCACGTTGTTGATGGTGATGCCGCGCGGCGCGAGATCGACCGCGATGCCCTTGACCATCACCGCCACCGCGGCCTTGGTCATCGAATAGACGCTCGAGCCGGGATAGTTGGTGCGCTCCGCCGTGTTGCTGCCGATCGTGACGATCCGGCCGCCCTGCTGCAGATGCCCGAGCGCGGCCTGGATCGAGAGGAACACGCCGCGCACGTTGACGGCCAGCATCTGGTCCAGGTCCTCGACGGAAAATGCCGCCACGTCGGCGATCCGCAGGATGCCCGCGTTGACCACCACGATGTCGAGCCCGCCGAAGGCAGCCGCCGCCTGGTCGGCCGCGGCGCGGATCTCCTCGGCACGGGCGCTGTCGGCGCGGATCGCCAGCGCGCGACGCCCCATCGACTCGATCTCGGCAACCACCTCGGCCGCCTTGTCGGGCGCCGACACATAGGTCAGCGCGACGTCGGCGCCGTGGCGCGCGAGCCGACGCGCGATCGCCGCGCCGATACCGCGCGAACCGCCGAACACGATGGCACGGCGTTGCTGCAAGGGACTGGTATTCATGCTGCGCTCCTTTCTGGATTATTTAGTCAAAAACTGACCAAAAAAATGCCGGCCGCGTCGGCCGGCTGGTTTCAAGCCGCTTGGTCAGACCTTCAGGCTCGCAGGCGCTCCACCGCGAAACGCGCGATCCCGCGCAGGCTGTCCGCCGCGATGCCCGCGCGCGCCGCCACCTGGATCCCCTGCATGGTGACCTGGACGTAGCTCGCGGCCTGGCCGGCATCGAGTTCCGCATCGATCTCGCCGCCTCGCTGCCCCTCGCGGATACGCTCGACCAGGGCCGCGTCGAGCACCGGCCCGAGCTGCTCGCGCATGGCATTCAGCTCGGGATCGCGCCCGCCGAATTCGCAGATCGCGTTCACGCCCATGCAGCCTGGCACCTGCTGATCGCAGCCGTCGTCGATCAGCCCGGCGAGCACCGCCTCGATACCGGCGAGCGGCGACGCCGCGCTCTTCAGGCGCGTCAGATGCGTGGAGACATTGCGCTGCGAATAACGCAGCAGCGCCTCGAGGTAGAGCTTGCGCTTGTCGCCGAAGGCGTTGTACAGGCTCTGCCGGCCGATCTGCATCGCGTCCAGCAGGTCGTCGGTCGACGTCGCCGCGTAACCCTGCTCCCAGAACACGCGCAGCGCGCGGTCCAGCACCTCGTCTCGATCGAATTCCCTGGGTCTGACCATGGACGGAGAATACGGATTCTGGATTAAGCAGTCAAGAATCTCGGCCGGGGAATTTTGTACGTCTTTGTAGCCTCGGCCGCGACATGCGCGGGCTCACTCGCCCGAGCGCGCGGCCTCGCCCGGCAGGATCAGGCGCTCGGGGATGCGGCGCGACGAGGCGCGCGCGCAGGCGTAGTACAGCAGCGCCGGCACCAGCAGGCCGAGGATCCAGGAGATGTCGGTGCCGCCGAGCCGGTCGACCAGCGCGCCGGTATAGAAGCTGGTCGAGATGAAGGGCATCTGCACCAGGATGCCGATCACGTAGACGGCGATCGCCATGAGGTTCCAGCGCCCGTAGCGGCCCGCGGGATCCGACAGCGCCGGCACGTCGTAGCGCGAGCGCGTGAACCAGTAGTAGTCGACCAGGTTGATCGCGCTCCAGGGCGTGAAGAAGGCCAGCAGGAACAGGATGAAGGCCGTGAACTCCTTCAGGAACGAGTGGCGGCCCGCGATCGCCAGCGCCGTGGACACCGTCACCATCGCCAGGATGTAGACCAGCCGGCGCCGGTGCGAGATCGCGCGCTGGCCGCGAAAGCCGCTGACGATGGTGGCCATCGACATGAAACTGCCGTAGGCATTGAGCGTGGTGACGGTGAGCTTGCCGAAGGCGATGCTGAAATAGAGCAGCGCGGCCACCGCCCCGCTCGAACCGAGCCCGACGATGAAGGCCACCTCGTGGTGCGCGAAGCGCGAGCCGGCCAGCGCGGCGGCGAACACGCCGAACACCATCGCGGCCTGCGCGCCGATCACCGAGCCCAGGCCGACCGCGAGGAAGGTGCGCGCCGACGAGGTGCCGCGCGGCAGGTAGCGCGAATAATCGGCCACGTAAGGGCCGAAGGCGATCTGCCAGGACGCCGACAGCGACATCGACAGCAGGAAGCTGGCGATCGAGAAATGACGGTTGGCCAGCAGCGCGCCGAGATCGTGGTTCGAGAACAGCCGCGCGAACATGAACAGGAAGGCGATCACGCCGATCACGCTGCCCACGCGGCCGATCAGGTGGATGGTGCGATAACCGAGGATGGTCAGGACCACGATGCAGATCGCGAACAATGCGATGCCGGCCACCTCGTCGACGCCGAGCAATTGCGCGACGGCTGCGCCGGCCAGCACCGAGCCGCTCGCCGAGAAGCCGATGTACATCAGGCAGACCAGCACCAGCGGGATCGTCGCGCCGTAGACGCCGAACTGCACGCGGCTGGAGATCATCTGCGGCAGGCCGAGCTGCGGCCCCTGCGCGCCGTGCAGCGCCATCACCGCGCCGCCGATCAACTGCCCCAGCAGCAGCGCGACCAGCGACCAGAACACGTCGCCGCCCAGCACCACGGCCAGCGCCCCGGTGACGATCGCGGTGATCTGCAGGTTGGCCGACAACCACAGCGTGAACTGGCTGGCGAGGCTGCCGTGGCGCTCCGCATCGGGGATGTAGTCGATCGATCGCGATTCGATCAGCTCGCCGCTCGCACGGCCCTCTCTCTGGTTCGCCACGTGCTGCGCTCCGGGTGATGTCGTCGATGGGGATTCGGGCAAGGGCCTCGGCCTGGCGCAAGGCACCCGCGCTCGAATCTTCTTGTATAGACAGGTCGGCAAAAATAGGGAATTACCCGGCGCGCCCGCCTGGGGAACGGGAGCCCGCCCGCCAAGCTGCCGGCAGCGCTCCCGGTTCACGCGAGGCCGCGATCCGGTTCGTCATCTCAACCGGCCAAATTTGAATAGTCAACCTGGACGACGCATCGCCGGGTTCCGTCAATCGAAGGCCGGATGAAAATGCACCACGCCGGCCGGGATCGCCGCGGTCTCGCCCTGGAAGGATTGCGCCATGAAATACTCGGCCGGCACGTCCGGCACCGACAGGCGATGCGCGTGGTGGAAGCCGAAACGCGTGTAGTAGGCAGGGTCGCCCAGCACCACCGCGCCGGCCGCACCGAGCTCGCGCATCATGGGCAGCGCCGCCTCGATCAGGCTCGCGCCGATGCCCTGGCGCTGGCACGCCGGGCTCACCGAAACCGGCGCGAGCACGAACCAGCCGTCCGCCGCCTCGGCGCCCTCGATGCGGATCGGCGAAAAGGCCAGATGGCCGACCATCGCGCCGTCCCGCTCGGCCACCAGCGACAGGCTCAGCGCCCCGGCCGCGCGCAAGGCGGCGACGATCCGGTGCTCGGTCACGCCCTGCCCCGGCGCGTGATGCGGATGGTTGTCGAAGGCGGCCAGGATCAGGGCCTCGATGGCGGCGATGTCGGATTCGGTTTCGTGGCGGATGGGGGTGTGCATGGATTCGGAGGTCGATGAGGGCCGGCGGCGTATCGTGCGAATCAGCATACTGGAACCTGGCGATGGCCGGCGAGCCACGTTGGCGCGGCCGACTCCGGAATTCGGCACACGCAACTGTAACCGAGGCGAGACCGGCGACGAACTTGGGCGGTCCCCTCCACTCACGAACCCGCCCACCATGACCGTCCATTTCTCCTGCACGATGTGCGGCCGCTGCTGCCACGACCTGCGCCTGCCGCTGTCCGTCGACGAAGCCCTCGCCTGGCTGGCACGCGGCGGCGAGGTCCAGTTGTTCTGCGACGCGATCCCCTGGCCCGAGGAGCCGCCGCTCGACAACCTGCTCGCGCAGCATCGGCGGCGCCGTTCGTTCGCCGCCGCCTGCGGCGCGCTGCCGGTGCGCGTGTCGGTCACGCTGGTGGCGTCGTTCGCCGGGCCCTGCCCGCACCTGCGCGCCGACATGGCCTGCGGTGCCTACGAGCAGCGCCCACGCGTGTGCCGGATCTACCCGGCCGAGGTCAATCCGGCGCTGGTGCTCGATCCGGCCGCGAAGGCCTGCCCGCCCGAAGCCTGGACGGAGGACAAACCCGCGTTGATCACCGGGGGCCAGTTGGTCGACGCGCAGACCGCCGAGCTGATCACGCAATCGCGCGAGGCCGACCAGCGCGACCGGCTCGCCAAGGCCGGCGCCTGCGCCCTGCTCGGCTACGACATCGCCGCGCTCGCCAACGAAGGCTTCGCGATCTACACGCCGGAACCCGCGCGCCTGGCCGCGGCGCTCGAAGCCGCGAAGCAGGCGGCCGGGCAGGGCCAGCATGCCGAACCGACCTCGCCGACGCCCTGGACCCTGCTCACCAATCGCGCCGCGACGCTGGCCACGCTGCAGTCGATCGACGCGCTCGCGCAGCTCGACGCGGCAGCCTCGGCGAGCCGGCCCGAGCTCGCCTATCTCGGCTTCTTCGAGGGCGACGCCGCGCCGGCCTGAGACAGCCCGGCCTCAGCCCGCATGCGCGACGATCCCCGGCTGCCGCTTCACGCTCGGCCGTTCGCGCATCCTCGCGTACCAGGCATGCAGGGCCTCGTACTCGCGCGGCACCGGCAGCTTCACGATCGCCGCGAACACCAGGCCGCCGATCACGGTGATGTCGGCCATCGAGAAGGCATCGCCGGCGACGAAGGGCTGCCGCCGCAGCAGCTCGTCGAAGTAGCGCATGGCCCGCAGGCCCTTGTCGCGCTGGCGAAAACCCCATTCGGCGTTCTGGTACAACTCGACCTCGGGCCCCAGGCCCGGCGTGCCATGGTGGAAATAGACGCTGATCGTATCCAGCAGCTCGATCTCGGCGCGCCTGTTCATCATGTGGATCAGCCCCTTCTCGCGAGGCGTCCTGCCGGTCAGGATCGGCGCGCCGTCCAGCGCATCGAGATACTCGGTGATGGCCGTGCATTCGGCGATGCAGGTGCCGTCCTCGAGTTCGAGCACCGGCAGCGTGCCCGAGTAGTTCTTGTCCGCGATGAAGCCGGGCCGCTTGTGCTCGCCCTTGTACAGATCGACCGTCTCGAAGCGCGCGCGCGACTGCAGCCCCTTCTCGGCCAGGGCGATGCGCACGCGCGTCGGGTAGGGCCCGGTCGGGAAATCGTGGATCGTCATGAGGGGAATCGTTTCGGGATCGAAATCGACGATGTCGGAATGCATGCCTTGCCTCTCCAGGTTGGGGGCCGCCGCCGGGATCGACGCTCGTCTGGCGCGGCAGGCCAATAAGCTATCTAACGATTGTTAGGTTTACGGTAAGGCGTACAATCGAGCCCGTCAACGAATTTTTGTGGGAGCAGACGCAGTGGCAAAGGAAGCGGGTACGAATTCGAAGGAGCGGATCCTGGAAGCCGCCACGCTGATCGCGCAGGCGCACGGCTACGGCGGCCTGAACCTGCGCGATCTGGCCGACCAGGTCGGCATCAAGGCGGCCAGCCTCTATCACCACTTCGCGAACAAGGCCGAGCTGGGCGCGGCGGTGGCGCGCCGGTATTGGGAAGACACGGCCGTCGGGCTGGACGCGCTGCTCGACGAGGCCGGCAGCCCGGCCGAGGCACTGCGGCGTTATCCGGAGATGTTCCGCAAGGCGCTGGTGACCGGCAACCGGATCTGCCTGTGCAGCTTCATGGCGGCGGAAAGCGAGGACCTGCCGGAGCCGGTGCTGGTCGAGGTGCGGACTTTCGCCGACGTGAACGTGGCCTGGCTGGAGCGCATGTTGAAAGCGGCCAAATTGACCAAGCCGGCCGACAATGCGGCACGCGCACGCGCGATCTTCGCGGCGATCGCCGGGGCGCAGTTGATCGCGCGCAGCCGTGGCGATGTCGCGGTCTACGACACCCTGGTGGAGGGATATCGCGCCGCCGGGCTGTTGCCGAAATAGAGGAAGGAAGCGACGCGCGCCGCATCGGGCGGGCCGGGAGGCCCGCCGGCGCGACGCGCCTCGCCGCGCAGGAAACCGCCAGCCGCGCCGGCGGCGTTCAGGCCGCCGCCCTCGCCTTCAGCGCGAGCCAGGCCGGCGCGTGATCGATCGAGCGCAGGAAGGCTTCGAGATTCGCCCGCGACAGCGCCACCGTCGCCGAGTTGTCGAGCGGATGCAGCAGGAACACGGCCTCGCCGGCCAGTTCCGCGTCGATCACGAGGCTCACCTGCCCGGCGGGATCGTTGACCAGCGCCAGCGGGCTGACCGAGCCCGGCACCACGCCGAGCAGCGCCTGCAGGTTCTCGGCCGAGGCGAAGGACAGGCGCTTGCTGCCGAGCGCGACGGCCGCCTCGGCGAGATCGAGCGACTTGCCGCCGGTGGTCATCACCAGGAAGAACCGGCCGCCCTTGTCCTTCAGCACCAGGTTCTTGCAGCGCGCGCCCTGCAGCGACAGCACCAGCGTGTCGGATTCCATCATGTTGAACACCGGCTCGTGATGCTCGCAGTCGAACGCAATGCCCGCCTGCGCCAGCAGCGCCAATACCTCGTCTTTTCCTTTCATCGCCTCGCTTACCTCGCTCGATTCGTTGACGGCGCGCGCTCAGGCCTCGAACACCGGGCGCGACGCCGCGAGGATCGCGGCCTTGGCCGCCTCGGGCGCGAGCAGCCCCGATTCGTCGAGGATCGCCAGCAGCGGCCGCCCCTGCGCCACCGACTGCCGCGCCAGCTTGCTGACGCGAGCATAACCGAGCGTCGGCACCAGCGCCGTGGCCACCGCCATCGAATCCATCAGGTGCCGCTCGTTGCGCTCGGCATCGGCCTCGATGCCGGCCACGCAGCGGCTGGCGAAGCGCCGGATGCCCTGGTCGAGCATGGCGATGCTGTCGAGCACGCGCGAGGCCACCAGCGGCTCGAAATGGTTGATCTCCAGCTCGCCGTATTGCACCGCCTGGGCGACCGCGACGTCGTTGCCGGTGATCGCGAAACCGAGCTGAATCATCGCCATCGGCAGCACCGGGTTGACCTTGCCCGGCATGATCGAGGAACCGGCCTGCGCTTCCGGCAAGCGCAGTTCGCCGATGCCGCCCACCGGCCCCGAGGACAGCAGCGTCAGGTCCGAGGCGATCTTGCCGAGCGACACGGCGCAGGTGCGCAGCTCGGCGGAGACGCGCGAGAACACGTCCATGTTCTGCATCGCGTCGAACGAATTCGCGGGCGGCAGGTAGGCCACGCCCGTGATCTCGCCCAGGTGCCGGTAGAGCGCCTCGCGATAGCCGGCCGGCGCGCCGAAGCCGGTGCCGATCGCCGTGCCGCCGAGCGGCAGGGTCCGCAGCTTGTCGCGCACGGCGGCCAGTTCGTCGGCCAGCCGCTGCGTGAGCGAGGCATAACCGCCGAACAACTGGCCGAGCCGCATCGGCTGCGCATCCTGCAGGCAGGTGCGGCCGAGATGGAGGATGTCCGCGAAGGCCGCGGCCTTGGCCTCGAACAGCGCGGCCAGCGCCCGCGCCGCCTCGATCAGCGGCCCCATCATCGCGTAGGTGGCCATCTTCAGCGCGCCCGGGTAGACGTCGTTGGTCGATTGCGAGCGGTTGACGTGATCGTTCGGATGCACCACCTCGTAGGCGCCCGGCGCATGCCCCAGGTGCTGCTGCGCGCGATTGGCGATCACCTCGTTGAAGTTCATGTTGGTCGAGGTGCCGCCCGAGCCCTCCATCAGGTCGACCACCAGCGAGGCATCGAGACGTCCCGCGATCACCTCCCGGCAAGCCTCGACGATCGCCTCGCAACGCGCCGCCTCGAGCACGCCATTGTCGCGATTGGCCAGCGCCGCCGCCCACTTGCACTGCGCGAAGGCGCTGCGAAAGGCCGGGTAATGGGCGATGTCGAGCGGAGAAACCGTCAGGTTCTCCACGCCGCGTACCGTGTTGACGCCATAGAGGCGGTCGCCCGGGATCGATACCTCGCCGACGTAGTCGCGTTCGACGCGCGCGCCGTCCTGTTGATGCTCATTCATAGGAGTTCCTGTCACCCATCACAATCCATTGGTCCATGTTTTTGCCGAGCGCCTTCAGCCTCGGCAGGAAAGACGTTTCGATCACCTCGCGCGCGGTCTCGCAGGCATCCTCGAAGAAGGCCCGGTACTCGTCGCGCCGCGCGACCAGGTAGAGCGAGCGTTCCAGCCCCATGCCCTCGACCGCGTGCACCTTCAGCCGGCCAGCGTGGGCCGCGCCCTGCAGCAGGCACATCGGCGAGGTGATCGCCCAGCCGATGCCCTCGGCCACCATCGAGGCCAGCGCGTCGGCGTTGTCCAGCTCCAGCCGGTTCGGCATGCGCAGCTCGATGCGCCGCAGATAGCGCTCGATCTGCATGCCCACCTGCGAGCCGCGGTTGAAGCGCACGATCGGCAGCGCGTTCGCCAGCGCGCGCAGCTCGTCGAGGTGGCGCACCGCCTGGCGATGCTCGCGCGGCGTGATCACGAAGTAGCGCTCCGAGAGCAGCCGATAGCGCACCACGTCGTTCGCGTCCATCAGCGCATCGCTGGTGACGATCAGGTCCAGGTCGCGCCGCAGCAGCGCCTCGCCCTGCTGCGGGCTCAGGCCGGTGCGGATCGACAACTGCGAGACCTTGCCCAGCAGGCGCTTGGTGAACACCGAGCCGCAGGTGGCCGCGAACGAATCGACCAGGCCGATCCGCAGGTCCGGCTTGATGCCGCGGCCGGCTTCCACCACCTGCGCCTTCAGGTTGGCGATTTCCTCGCCGAGCACCGCGCCGCGGTTGCGCAGCGCGATGCCGAACGGCGTCAGCGCCAGCGGCCGCGTGCTGCGGTTGACCAGCACCACGCCCAGTTCCTCCTCGAGCTGCCGGACGATCTGCGACACGCCCGACTGGGAAATGCCGAGCCGGGCGGCCGCGGCCGACATGCTTCCCGCTTCCGCGACCGCGACGAAGACCTGGACGGCGTGCATGTCGATGGGTTTGTTCGATGGCATCAGGACCTCGGGAAAACTTGATCGCGCCCATCTTCCGCCAGCCGCCGCGATGCGTCCATGCGTGCCTGCCGGCTCAGGCGCGCCGGTCGCCGACCGGGCCGGCGTAGGCAGCCGGCTCGTCGCCATCGGGCGCTTCCATGTCGGCGAGCTTCTCGCCGCCGGTTTCCGGCGCGAACGCATGGCAGAACACGCCGCCCGCCAGCAGCACCGCCACGCACACGCCCAGCGTCGCGTGGACGCCCACCCGCTGCACCGCCAGCGGCAGCAGGAAGGTGCTGATGGCCGAGCCGAAGCGGCTCGAGGCGACCGCCAGGCCGACGCCCGAGGCACGCAGGTGGGTCGGGAACAGCTCGGGCGGATAGACGAATTCCAGGTTGGCCGCCGCCGACAGCACGCAGGCGAACAGCCCGAAGGCCAGCATGGTGCCGACCGGCCCGAATCCGGCATAGGCGAGCACGGCCAGACCCAGCGCCGCCAGGTAGAAGGTGCCGATCAGGAAGGCCCGGCGCGAGACGCGGTCGACCAGCAGCAGGCCGACGATCGCGCCGGCCAGCAGCAGCAGGTTGTAGACCAGGCCGCCCACGAAGCTGTCCTTGACCTGCAGCGCCTGGAGCACCTTGGGCGCGAAGGTGCCCAGCGCGAAATACGGGATCACCTGGGCCGTGTAGAACACGCAGCCCACCCAGGTGTTGCGGCGCCAGCGCGGGGAGAACAGCTCGGCCCAGGCACCGGCGCGGCGCGCGACCAAGGACGGGGACGGGGACGGGGACGGGGAAGGCGGGGCCAGCGTGACGTCGGGGCCGAACTTGCGGCGCACGATGGCCAGCGCCTCCTCGCCGCGCCCGCGCTTCATCAGCCACATCGGCGATTCCGGCACCGTCAGGCGGAACGGCAGGATCAGCAGCGCCGGCACGCCGCTGGCGGCGAGCATGATGCGCCAGGCATCCGGGCCGATATCGCGCAGCGCGAAGCCGGCCAGATAGGCGCCCACATAACCGGCCGCCCAGGCCGCCGCGAGGATGCTGAGCAGCCGGCCGCGATAACGACGCGGCGCGTATTCGGTGACGAGCGACTTGCTGACGACGTAGTCGGCGCCGAGGATCAGGCCCAGCAGCAGGCGCAGCACCAGCAGTTGCGAGGGCGAGGTGACGAAATACTGGGCGGCGGACAGCGCCGCGAACAGCAGCATGTCGAAGGCGAAGATGATGCGGCGTCCTGAGCGATCGGCCAGCGGGCCAGCCAGCAGGCTGCCGAGAAACAGCCCCGCCAGCGAGGCCGCGCCGAGCAGGCCCATCCAGACCGCGTCCAGGTGCAGCGCGCCGGCGGCCATGCTTACGGCGATGCCGATGATGCCCAGCACGAAACCATCGCTGAACTGCCCTCCCGTGCCGCTCAGGGCCACGCCCAGGTGGAAGGGCCGTAGCGGCAGGTCTTCCAGCAATACCTTCGTGCTCACCGTCTGTCTCCTCTGATCTTTTCGATTGTCCGCGCGTGGATGTTCGCGCCATGGAGATCAGTGTAGGCGGCCAGATTCAGGAAATCAGCATGAAGGACGGGAGTATCAGGAAAGCTAATGGATTGTGCCGCGATGGCTGAACCTGGCGCCCGTATCAGCCTGCCCGGCCCTGTTTCATCGCATCGCCGTCGGCGCGCGGCGGGCGACCGAACTGTCGCCGATATTCGCGGCTGAACTGCGAAGGACTGTCGTAACCCACCTCGAAACCGATCTCGGCGACTTCGCGAGAGGACGAAAGCAGCATGGCCCGAGCGGCCTGCAGGCGGATCTGCTTCTGGAACTGGATCGGGCTGAGGGAAGTGAGCGCCACGAAATGACGATGGAAGGAAGTCAGGCTCATGTTCGCCAGCTCGGCCAGTTCCTCGACCCGGATCGCCTCGGCGTACTGGGCCCGGATCGCCCGGATCGCACGGCCGATCTGCATCGTGTGCCCGTCGGCGATCCCCAGTTGCCGGACCAGCGCGCCCTGCTCGCCGTTGATCAGGCGCCAGAGAATCTCGCGCTCGATCGACGCCGCCAGCACCGGGATGTCCTGCGTCCGGTCGAGCAGGCGCAGCAGACGAATGACAGCATCGAGCAAGTCGTCGTCGATCGTGCCGACGGCGATGCCGCGTTGTCCAGTTCGTCCACCAGGTGCACCCCGGCCCGTGGCGTGCCCGCCCGCGTCAAGCAGCAGGCCGGCGATCCGCTCGGGGTTCAGCCGGATCCCGAGTCCGAGCAAGGGCGCTCGGTCGCTCGCCTGCGCCACGCGCGAGCTGAGCGGCAGGTCCACCGAATAGATCAGGTATTGGCCGGCGGCGTAGCGATAAACCTCGTCGCCGAGCACCACGTCCTTCGCGCCCTGGGCGATGATGGCCAGCGCCGGTTCCGCCCACACCGGC
Organism: Burkholderia sp. Ax-1720; assembly: GCF_011753035.1. NCBI lineage: Bacteria > Pseudomonadati > Pseudomonadota > Betaproteobacteria > Burkholderiales > Burkholderiaceae > Burkholderia > Burkholderia sp. Ax-1720. The sequence continues at coordinate 79,761 of NZ_VWWK01000004.1, forward strand.
TCGGCGGAGGTGGGCAAGGTGTAGGCCGACAGCACCAGCCCTGGCAGCGCGCCATGCCTGTCGCCTGTCTCGGCGTGGCGACGGATCAGGCTTCGCAATTCGTCCAATCGATGAGTGCCGCGTGGCATCTTGCCTTGACTCGAAAATCTTGAAATTGGAAGGATTGTGCATTTGGATGGCAGTTCGTGTCTATCGTCGGCTCCCGGCTTCGTCGTTCAATCGAGGGCATGGACGCAGCGACGTCATCCACTACCCCGGCCACCCACCCGGCCTGAGCGAAGGAGTTCCCGAGCAATGAATACCTCCCGTACCAAAACCATCGACGCCACCGACATCAAGGCCAACGGCATCGCCGGCAAAATCGTCGTGATCACCGGCGCAAGCAGCGGATTGGGCGAAGCCGCCGCACGTCATCTCGCCGCCCTGGGCGCGCGCGTCGTGCTCGCGGCGCGGCGCGCCGAACGCATCGAGCAATTGGCAGCGGAGATCGCCGAGCGTGGCGGCGAGGCGCTGCCCGTGCGCGCGGATGTCACCCGCGCCGCCGACATGCGGCAGGTGATGGATGCCGCCGTCGCGAAACACGGGCGAGTGGACGTGCTCGTCAACAATGCCGGCATCGCGCCGCTATCGATGCTCGACAGCGGCAACACCGAGGAATGGAACAGGATGATCGACGTGAACGTGAAGGGCGTGCTCAACGGCATCGCCGCGGCGCTGCCGCTGATGCAGCGGCAGCGCGCGGGCCACATCGTCAATGTCTCGTCGATCGCCGCCTTCAGCATCGGCCCGGGCACCGCCGTCTATTCGGCGACCAAGCAGGCGGTACGGGCGATCTCGGAAGGCTTGCGCCAGGAAGCGCTGGCACACGGCATTCGCACCACCATCGTCTCGCCCGGCGCCGTGACGTCCGAGCTACCGGAGGGCGTATCGGATCCGGTCATCGCGCAGGCGATACGCGGTGCCTATGAGATCGCCCTGCCCGCCGAGTCGTTTGCGCGGGCCGTGGCGTTCGCGATCGGCCAGCCGGAGGAGATGGGCGTCAACGAGATCGTGTTCCGGCCCGTGCGACAGGCGGCCTGAGCCATACCGCCTCGGCCCCGGCTTCAACGCATCGACGCGAGCGCCTCGAACAAGGCGAGGTTGAGGTGCTTGACGTCGTTGTTGGTCGGCCAGGGCTGCGAGGAGAACTTGGCGATCACCGTCTCGTTGGCCCGGTCGACATACAGCCACTGGCCATGGATGCCGATCGCGAAACAGGCGCCGCTGGCATTGCCGAGCTGATACCACTTGTTGCGGTACTTGCCGTTCGGCAGCCAGTCGGAGAAATCGCCTTGCCGCCAGGCCTCGGCGCTGCCGCCCGTGAGCGTGTCCTCCATCCAGTCGGCGGGGATCAGGCGGCGCCCTTGGTGGTTGCCGCCCAGGCGCACCAGCTCGCCGACCCGCGCCAGGTCGCGCACGCCCATGCAGAGGCCGCCGCCCGAGCGCGCCGTGCCGGCGATGTCCACGGTCACGCAGCCGTCCTGCCGCAAGTCCAGCGCCTGCCAGAGACGTCGCGAGGCGAAATCCGCGTAGCGCTCGCCCGAGGCGCGCTCGATCACCAGGCCCAGCACGTCGGAATTGGGCGAGCAGTAATGGAACGGGCCGCCGTGCTCGCCCTCGCCCTTGGGCAAGGCGGCCAGCAGCTCGAGCACGGTTTCCCTCGGCTCGCCGTCGCGACGCGGATCGAGCAGCCCGGCGCGCCGGTAGCGCGCGTAGATGCCGTTCGGATCGAGATAGTCCTCGTTGAAGGCGAGGCTGGTGCGCATGTCCAGCACATGCCTGACACGCGCGTCGCCGAACGCCGAACGCGCCAGTTCCGGCACGTAGTGGGCGACCGGCGCCTCGGGATCGAGCAGGCCGTCGCCGTAGAGCATGCCGGCCAGCAGCCCCGCCACCGACTTGCTCGCCGAGAACAGGATATGGCGGCTCTGCAGCGTGAAGTTCGGCGCGTGGAAATCGGCGACGATGCGCCCGCCCCGCATCACCGTGATCGCGTCGGTCCAGGTCTCGCGCAGGATCGAGGCCACGGTGCGCCGCTCGCCGCCGATCTCCAGCTCGTGCCGCGTCAGGGCCTCGGCATCGACCAGGGGCGGTTCCGCCAGGCCCGGCGTGGCCGCGATGCGCGCGCTCGGGATCAGCTCGTGGACGTGGCGAAACGCCCAGACGTTCCAGGGCGCGTCGCGCCAGTTCTCGTGCCGGACGCTGTCGCGCCGGAATCCATAGTCGCTTTCGAAGCGTGCAGGGATCATCTTGCTCAGGGCTCCCGATCAATGAACATGCTGGAGGAACTCGCGGAACCGCTCGCCCGGCGGCGACGCGAGCATCGCGGCCGGATCGCCATCGTGCACCAGGCGCCCGCCTTCCATGAACAGCAAACGCGTGCCCACCCGCTGGGCGAAGCCCATCTCGTGCGTGACCACGATCATGGTCATGCCCTCGCCGGCGAGCGTCTGCATCACCTTGAGCACTTCCTGGCGCAGCTCGGGATCGAGCGCGGAGGTCGGCTCGTCGAACAGCATCAGCTTGGGCTGGATCGCCAGCGCGCGTGCGATCGCCACGCGCTGCTGCTGGCCGCCGGACAACTGCGAGGGATAGTGGTTCATGCGCTCGGCCAGGCCCACCTTGTGGAGCAGCGCCGCGGCGATCTCGCGCGCCTGCGCCTTCGATTTGCCGCGCGCGCGGATCGGCCCGAACATCACGTTCTGCATCGCCGTCAGGTTCGGGAACAGGTTGAACTGCTGGAACACCATGCCGGCCTCGAGCCGGATGCGCCTGACGTCGCGCGCGCTGCCCAGCACGCTGATGCCGTCCACGCGCAGGTCGCCGGCGCTCAGTGTCTCCAGGCCGTTGATACAGCGCAGCATGGTCGACTTGCCGGAGCCCGAGGGGCCGACGATCACCGCCACCTCACCGCGCTCGATCGACAGGTCGAGCGGCTGCAGCACCACATGGTCGCCGAAGCGCTTCGACGCCTGGCGGAATTCGATCATGCTCATTTCAGGCGTACCTTCCGTTCGAGCACTCGCAGGCCCAGCGCCAGCACGCTGATCACGAGCAGATAGATGACGGCCACCGCGCTCCAGATCTCCACCGCGCGGAAATTCTCGGCCATGATTTCCTGGCCGCGCCGGGTCATCTCGCCCACGCCGATGACGAGGAAGATCGAGGTGTCCTTGACCAGGTTGACGAACTGGTTGCCCATCGCCGGCAGCGCGCGCCGGTAGGCGATCGGCGCGATCACGTGGGCCAGCACGGTGGGGAACGGCAGCCCCATCGCCAGCCCCGCCTCGCGCAGGCCGATGGGCACCGCGTCGAGCGCGCCGCGGATGATCTCCGCGTTGTAGGCACCCGAATTGACGATCAGCGTGATGATGGCGGCATGGGTGGCGCTGATGCGGATGTCCATCATGATCGGCAGGGCGAAGTAGACGAACATCACCTGCACCACGATCGGCGTGCCGCGAATCAGCGCGACATAGACCTGCGCCGGGATCGAGACGACGCGCCCGCCGTAGGTCAGCGCGACGCCGGCCAGCACGCCGAGCACGACGCCGCCGCCCAGCCCCGCCAGCGCGATCAGCAAGGTCAGGCGCAGGCCTTGCAAGAGATCGGGCAATGCGGCCCAGACGGCCGCCCAGTCGAAACTCATGACGCCGCCTCGCCGAACCATTTGCGATTGAGCGCCTGCAGCCGCCCGTCGGCGCGCATGGCGGCCAGTTGGGCATTCGCGGCCGCCACCAGCGGGCTGCCCTTCTGGAAGCCGATGCCGACATCGAGCCCTTCCAGCGGCGGCTGCACCACGCGGATCCTGCCCTTGCCGGCGGTGTTCGCGTAGTAGAGCAACTGCGGCTTGTCGTAGACGACCGCGTCGGTGCGGCCGGCCTCGAGTGCCAGCAGCGCGTTGTTGATGCTGGGCAACTGGTCGAGCGTGACGCCCTTGAGGTGTTCCTTGATGTACGCCACCGCGACGGTGCCGGTTTCGGTGCCGATGCGCTTGCCGTCGAGATCGGCCGTGTCGTGGATGCTGGTGTTGTCGGCCCGCGTGACCGCGATCAGGCCGCTCTTGTAGTAGGGCGTGGAGAAGTCGATCACCTGCTGGCGCTCCGGCTTGATGAAGAGCTGGGAGACGATCGCATCGAGGTTGTGCGTCTGCAGCGCCGGGATCAGCGCGCCGAACTCCATCGGCTGCAGGCGCCACTTGCGGTTCATGCCCTTGGCCACCTCGGCCCAGACCTCGACGTCGAAGCCGGAATAGCCGTTGCCCTGCTTGAACGCGAACGGCGGGCTGCCCACGTTGGAGCCGATCACGAGCTCGGGCTCGTCGGCCAGCACCGAACGGGACAGCAGGATGGCGGGACCGGCCGCGAGGCCGAGTTGCAGCAATTGACGGCGGTTCATGGTGCTCTCCACGAGTGGTTGTGCATGCCGGGCCTGTCTCTTCGCGAGGCGGCCGGCTTGGTGTAAAGGCTTGGCGCCGGGCGTCACGGGGCCGCTTGGGGCGTCATTGCGACTCGAAGCGGACCGGGCCGCCCAGCCAGCAGCCGTCGGGACAGCCCGGCTCGATGCCCGGCGCCAGGCTGAAGCTGACCGAGATCTGCGAGGGCCGCCGCATGGCGCGCCCCTGGCGGATCGTGATGGTTCGCGCCGAGGGCTCGACCAGGCCGTTGGCCAGCAGGCCGAACGACAGCGCGGCGGCCGCGATGCCGGTGGCGGCATCCTCCGGATAACCCGAGCTGCGCGGGAACTGCCGCGCATCGAAGATCTGCCGATCGGCATCGAGGCTCGCGTAGGGATAGAGGCCCGTGGAGCCGATGCGATCGCAGAGCGCCTCGACTTGGTCGAAGCGCGGCGCGAGGGCATCGAGCACGGCGGGGCTGGCCAGCGGAATCAGCGTCTTGACGCGGCTGGTGCTGGCGTTCTGGATCGGCAGCGGCGCCATTTGCGTCTCGTCGATGCCGAGCACCTCGAGGATCGCCGCGCGGCTCTCCCGCGCCTGCGGCAGCGGCTCGACGCGCCCCAGCGGCTGCGAGATCTCGACGGCGGCGCCTTCGGCCGACTGCCCGGTGATCCTGGCCTGCACGCGGCCGCTGCGGGTCAGGATGTCCAGGCGATCGCCCCGCAGCCGCCCGGCCTGGTGCAGCAGCCAGACCGCGCCGACCGTGGCGTGGCCGCACATCGACATCTCGTGCCGGGGCACCCAGAAACGGAATTCGTAGTCGCAATCGGATCCGGGCGGCGCCGGCAGCACGAAGCCGCTCTCGTGCCCATGACGCTGCGCGACCTCCTGCATCTGCGCGTCGGACATGCCGGCCGCGTCGATCACGATGGGAGCGGGATTGCCGCCGCCGGGGCCGGCGGCGAACACGCTGAGGATTTCGACTCGATGAGCTGAGGGCATTGCGCTGGGGACCTCGCAGGCTGAAGGACGCGTTTCGTTCCACTCAGCTTACGAGGATCGCTCCCGCGCCGCGCGCGCGAGCGGGCCCTGGTTTTTGATCGAACGGGCCATGCCGGCGGCGGTGCCGCGCGAGCCCGGACATGCGGGTGAACCCGGATATTTCCCCGGGGCTGGCCGGGCGAATCCGGGTTGGACGCGATGTCCGGGGGATATTTTGAATTGCTATGCTGCCCGGGAGCCGTTCATGGACGGGCAGGCGCATGCCGGATCGCGCCGCCCGAAGCCGGGGCGTCACTGTTTACCGATCGGATGGGAGCCGCGCCATGCTGCGCTCGTTTCATCAACTGTGCCAGCCGGCCAACAAGAACCAGCTGGTCGCCGCCGACGACGGCTCCGCCACGCTGACCAGCAGCGGCAGCTACGCCATGCCCTGGCACTGGCACGACTGCCTGATGTTCATCCTGCCCAGCCACGGCGCCGTCGAGATCCGCCACGAGGATCATCGCGCGGGAATCTGGCTGTCGCAGGACCGCTTCGCCGTGGTGCCGTCGGGACAATTCCACCAGACGCGCGCCGGCTGCGCGCCGCATACGCATGTGGCCGTCTATGTCACCGCGGACGCGCTGCGCAAGCTCGACAGCGGCGTGGGTTCGCTCGGCGAATTCCGTCGACGCACGAGTGCCCCGCTGCTGGTGCGCCGCTCGGCGGCGATCCGCAGCCTGCAGGATCTTTCGCTGCGCGGCGAGACGGGCGCCTATGGCAGCGCGGCGACGCGCCAGGCCCTGGCCTCGGCCCTGCTGATGCAATGCATCAGCGAGGTGATCGCGGGCAATACCGAGCCCGCCACCTCGCCCGGCGAGCACGGCATGGCGCTGGTCGCCGACCTGGAGGCGTTCATCACCTCGAATGCCGACCAGGAGATTCCGCTCGATGCGCTGGAGGCGCGTTTCGGCATTTCGCGGCGTCATATCACGCGACTGTTCCGGGAGGGCACGGGGCTGTCGATCGGCGAATTCCAGCAACGCGTGCGCTACCGGAATGCCTGCCAGTTGCTGGCGGAAACGGACTTGCCGATCGGCGAGGTGGCGTTTCGCGTGGGCTTCGGCAGCGGCGCGGCGCTGGCGCATGCGATGCGGCGCATCGGCGGGCATGCGCCTTCGGAGCTGCGTCGCAGGAGTGGACCGGGCGGCCTGGATGTGAAGGCCGCCTGATCGCTGACGGGGATCTGTCGATGGGTTGGCGAGGCTGGCGCTTCACGCCACCGTGTTGAGGACGGTTCCCTTCATGTCCAGCCGGACGGCATTGCTCTTGCTCGCGTCGGTGACGGCTGCGGCCGTGATCTGCGTGCTTTTCGACGCGTCGTTGCCGCGCAGGCTCTGCTGCGTGATCTGCTGTTGCAGGGCGCGCGTCGAGTTCGCCTCCGCCTTCGAGCTGGCCGCCAGCTTCTTTTGCGCCACCATGCCGCCCAGACCCTGGATGTTGTCGATGGTGGATTCGATCGCCGTGATCTGCGTGGTCAGGTTGACGATCAGCGCCTGGCCGGCGGGATTCGAACCGGCGCCCTTCTCCGCTTCCTTCAATTGCTTCGCCAACTGCTGCTGGACCTTGCGCAGGTCGGCGATCTCGGGCGCCGTGTTCGGCGCGGCCTTGGCCTGGTTGCTCGTGTCGGTCGGATCCTGGTTGGCGGGATCGTTCGGGTCGAGGTTGTTGGGGTCGAGCGGGTTCGGGTCGGTCGCGCTCGTGTCGTAGGCGCTGGAATAGGACGATGTCGAGCTGGAAACGGGGGCGATGGACATGGTGGGGTCGCGGGTTGGGTTGCGTTGGCCAGCGAGGGGCTGGCCGGCTGGAGAGGCTGCGTATTCAGCGGGCGCTACGTCTGGGTTATCGGCGGGCTTCGGGGCGGCTTGAGGGTCCGGTCCGAGGCAGGAAATAAAGCGGCACGGCTGGCCTGATTTCGTCGAAGTTCGCCCGCGCTTTCCAAAAACAGAAAACCACCTTCGACTTTCAGCCGTTCTTTTTCGCCAAGGAGAAACCCAGAATAGCCGTCATCCCCAAGGCAAAGGAGCCCGCCATGAAATACAAGACCCTCGGCAACACCGGCCTGCTGGTTTCGCAGCTCTGTCTCGGCACCATGACCTTCAGCAGCGGCACCGGCGTCTACCAGCACATCGGCGAACTGGACCAGGCCGGCGCCGACGCGCTGGTCAGGGAAAGCCTCGAGGCCGGCATCAACTTCTTCGACACGGCCGACGTGTATTCCGACGGCGAGAGCGAGCGCACGCTCGGCCAGTCGTTCCGCAACCTCGGCATCGCGCGCCACGACTACGTGCTGGCGACCAAGGTGGCCAGCCGCATGGGCCAGGGCCGCAACGACGTCGGCGCCTCGCGCGGCCACATCATGGATGCGGTCGAGGCGAGTCTCGCGCGGCTGAAGACCGACCATATCGACCTTTACCAGATCCACGCGACCGACGCGCTGACGCCGACCGAGGAGACGCTGCGCGCGCTGGACGACCTGGTCCGCCAGGGCAAGGTGCGCTATATCGGCGTATCGAACTGGCAGGCCTGGCGCATCGCGACCGCGCTCGGCATCTCGGCGCGGCTCGATCTGGCGCGCTTCAATACCCTGCAGGCCTATTACTCGATCGCCGGCCGCGACCTGGAGCGCGAACTGGTGCCGCTGCTGGAGGCGGAGAAGATGGGGCTGCTGGTCTGGAGCCCGCTGGCGGGCGGCCTGCTGTCGGGCAAGTTCAGCCGGGAGCAGCAAGCCAGCGAGGGCTCGCGCCGCTCCGGATTCGACTTCCCCATCGTCGACAAGGCGCGCGCCTGGAACGTGATCGACGCGATGCGGCCGATCGCCGAGGCGCATGCCTGCAGCCCCGCGCGCATCGCGCTGGCCTGGCTGCTGTCGAAGCCGGTGGTGACCTCGGTGCTGGTGGGCGCCCGGCGCCTGGACCAGTTGCAGGACAACCTCGCGGCCATCGACATCGTGCTGGACGAGGAGGAAATCCGCCGGCTCGACGCCGTCAGCGAACTGCCGCCGGAATATCCGGGCTGGATGCTGGCGACCCAGGGCGCGGATCGCCTCGGCCCGGTCGATCTGTGGGCCGACAAGACCGTCGCCACCCGCTGAACCACCAGCCGATCGCGCAAGGGCCGGACGTCGAGCGCGTCCGGCCCGCTTCGCGCGGGCATGCTCCACCCGCATTCACTTCAGGCCATGACACCCTCGAGTTTTTCCGAATCGGCATCCCGCCAGGACAGCCCGCGACTGTCGCGCCAGTCCCGCCTCGCGATGGCCGCGCTGATGGTGTCGATCGCGCTCGCGATCCTCGACACCGCGATCGCCAACACGGCGCTGCCCAGCATCGCCGCCAGCCTCCATACCGCGGCCGGCACCTCGGTATGGATCATCAACGCCTACCAACTGGCGGCCGTCGCGACGCTGCTGCCCTTCGCCGCCCTGGGCGCGGCGGTCGGCCATCGGCGCGTCTACATCGGCGGCCTGGTGGTGTTCACCCTCGCCTCGGCGGCCTGCGCGCTGTCGGGCAGCCTGGCGGCCCTGATCGCCGCCCGCGTGTGCCAGGGCATCGGCGCCAGCGCGATCATGAGCGTGAACACCGCGCTGATCGCCATGCTCTATCCGCGCGCGATGCTCGGGCGCGGGCTGGGGCTCAATGCCCTGGTGGTCGGCGCCTCGTTCGCGCTCGGCCCGACCGCCGCCTCGGCGATTCTCTCGCTCGGCAACTGGCCGTGGCTGTTCGCCGTCAACCTGCCGATCGGCCTGGTCGCCATCGCCTTCTCGCTGTCCAGCCTGCCGCGCTCGCCGGCGAGCGCCGCCGGCTTCGACGCGAAGGCCGCGACGTTGACCACGATCGCCTTCGCGGCCCTGATCTACGGGCTCGCCGCGACGGCACAGGGCGAGCCCTGGACCCACACGCTCGGCGCGCTGCTGCTGTTCGTGGTGGCGCTGGCGGCCTTGACGGCTCACGAACGCGACAAGCTCGCGCCCATGCTGCCGCTGGACCTGCTGAAACGGCCCTTGTTCACGCTCTCGGTGCTGACCAGCTTCTGCGCGTTCGCGGCCCAGGGCCTGGCCTTCGTCGCCCTGCCGTTCCATCTCGAGCACGCGATGGGCATGAGCGCCCAGCAGACCGGCTATGTGATGACGCCGTGGTCGGTGGTGGTGGCCTTGATGGCGCCGCTGGCCGGGCGGCTCTCGGACCGCTTCGCGCCCGGCATCCTCGGCGCACTGGGCCTGCTGTGCCTGGCGCTCGGCATGCTGCTGCTCGCCGCCCTGCCCCACGCGGCGCCGCTGGCGGCCCTGCTCGGCGGCATGATCGTCGTCGGCCTCGGCTTCGGCCTGTTCCAGTCACCGAACCAGAAGGCGATCATGTCCGCCGCGCCGGCGGATCGGTCGAGCGGCGCCAGCGGCATCGTCGCGATGGCGAGGCTGATCGGCCAGGCCAGCGGCGCCTCGCTGGTTGCGCTGAGTTTCGGCCTGGCGGGAGCCCATGGCACGCTCGTGGCGCTGCTGCTCGGCGCCGGTTTTGCCGTGGTGGGCGGCATCGCGAGCCTCGCGCGCCTCGCGCTGCGATGACGCGCCGGCCCCGGCGCCGAGGCCGATCGATGCCGCGCGAAGAAACGTCGCCTGGCAAGCAGCAGGATCGACGCGTCGATCAAGCGTCGCCGGCAAGTTCGGGGCTCGTCCTCACCACCTGGTCGGCGAGGAAATCGGCGACCGCGCGCACGCGCGCCGAGGCAACCAGGTCCGCGTGCGTCACCAGCCACAGCTCGTTGCTGAACATCCGTTCGGCGGGCACGACCCGCTCGAAAGCCTCGTCGACGGCGAGGAAATCGGGGATCACCGCCAGGCCGAGGCCGGCCCGCACGGCAGCGATCTGGGTGGGCAGACTGCTCGTCACCAGCGCGACCTTCGCCTCCGGATGCTCTCGTGCGAGCCAGGCGGCGGCCGGCAGATGCGCGTGGTTGTCGTCCCAGGCGATGAAGTGCCGGCCGCCCAGGGGCTCGCCGTCCACCGCCGGATGTCGCGCGAGGTAATCCCTGCTGCCATAGACCGAGTACCGCATGTGGCCGATCCGCCGGACCTTCAGGTTGCCCCGCGTCGGCCGCACCACGCGCAACGCGATATCGGCCTCGCGGCGGCCCAGTTCCGCCGCGACGGTGCTGGTGATGATCTCCAGGCAGATACCGGGGAATCGCTCGCGAAAGGCCGGCATGGCCGGGATCACGAGATCGGTGGCGAGGTTCTCCGAGGTCGCCAGCCGAACCGTGCCGACCGGCGATTTCTCGATGCCGGCCGCGCCGCGCTCCAGGGCCAGGATGCTGTCCTCGACCTGTTCGGCATGCCTGAGCACTTCGCGGCCTTCGTCGGTCAGGACATAACCGGTCTGGCTTCTCGCGAACAGGCTCATGCCCAGGCTGGCCTCCAGCTCGCCGATCCGGCGGCTGACGGTGGACTGGCTGGCCTTCAGCTCGCCCGCGGCCTGGGTGAGGCTGCCGCTGCGGGCCACCGAGAGGAAATATCGCAGGTCGTTCCAGTCCATGGCGGATTCGTTGGCGAATGGGGATGCCTATTATGTTTGAGTTCCGGCACGCCACGGCGGCTCGCCCGCCAGTTGCCAGCGCCGAAGGACATCGTAGCGATGCTGGCCGAGCCAGCTGTGGATCAGCAGGAATTCACCCACGGTCCAGGCGATCGGCTCGATGGCGCGTCGATCGAGCCTGCCGGTGCCATACATCAAGGTGAGATGGGGGGTGAAGCGCCGCATCGACATCCGCAGGCCGGCTCCCCTGAGCGAGCCCGCGAGCCGGCGCTGAAGCTCGGCCAAGGCTGCCAGGCCGGCACCCGGCATCAACACCAGCGGCCAGTGCCCGGGCCGCCCCTTGAAGCTGAGGACCTGATCGAAGCCCAGTTCGAAGACCGGCATCTCGACGCTGGCCGCCGCGATGCACGCGCGGGCAAGCTCGACCTCCGGGACATGCAGGTAATCGCCCAGGAGCTGCAGCGTGACGTGCAGGCGCGCCGCCTCATGCGGCTTGCCGCCGATGCCCGCCTCGGCCGCCAGCCGGCTGCCGCGGCGCGCGATGCGCTCGGCCGTGCCGGGATCGGGCATCACGGCAAAGAACAGGCGATGTTTCGGAATCCATGGTCCGGTATCGAATCCCGGCAGGGCCAGTTGGGGCGTATCGGTTTCGGCGCTTCGCATCGGGCCACCCCCAAACGGCGCAAGAGACGTATTTCCCTCATTTCAGGACAGATGCGGAGATCACTTCTTTTCTCCTTAGAATGCGACTTCACCAGAGTTTTCAGCCGGCCACCTCATCATGCATCGAATCGGGTTCTACGTTTGTCGCGGTTATGATGCGCTCGATCTCGCCGGGCCGCTGTCGAGCTTCAACCAGGTCGCCACGGCCGCCGGCCACAGCCCCTACGAGCTTCACGTGCTTTCGCAGGCGGGCGGGCCGGTTCACGGCAACACCGGCCTGCCGATCGAGACCCGGCCGATCGGCAGGCGCGCGTTCGACACCGTGATCTTCGTTGGCGGCGATATCGCCCCGATGGAGGAGGCGGACAACATCGCCGCCGCCAGGAAATTGAGCGCGAGGGCCTCGCGGGTGGCGAGCGTGTGCACGGGCGCCTTCCTGCTGGCGGAAACCGATCTGCTCAACGAGCTGAGAGCGACCACGCACTGGCGGTATGCCGCCCAGCTGCAATCCCGCTTTCCTCGCGTCAGGGTCGAGAGCGACAGCATCTACATCGCGGACGGGCGCATCTGGACCTCGGCGGGCATCGCCTCCGGCATCGACCTGGCCCTGGCGATGATCGAGCAGGACATGGGCGCGGACGTCGCGCGCACGGTGTCGAGGCTGCTGGTGGTTCCCTATCGCCGGCCGGGCGGGCAATCCCAGTTCTCGGCCATGTCGCGGATGGAGCCGGAATCGGATCGCATCCGCATCGCCCTGAACTTCGCCAGGGAGCATCTGGCGGAGGCGCTGCCGGTCGAGCGGCTCGCGGATGCAGCAAGATTGAGTCCTCGCCAATTCGCGCGGGCATTCCGTCGCGAGACGGGCGAGACGCCCGCCAAGGCGGTGGAACGCCTGCGCGTGGAAGCGGCGCGATTGCGCCTGCAGGACGGCAGCGAGCCGATCGAGCAGATCGCGCTGGCGGTGGGCTTCGTCGATCCGGAGCGAATGCGCCGGGCCTTCGTCAAGCTGCACGGGCATCCTCCGCAATCGATCCGGCGCGAGAGCCGATTGCTCGGCAAGCGCTGATCGGGGGACGATCAGCGCGGGTAGTCGTTCCACATGTCGCGATGCAGTTTCCAGGCGCCGTCCTGCTTCAGGAAGACGAGGATCTGCTTGCCGCGGATCTTGAGCCTTCCCTCGTGATCGCGAACCTCCGCGTCCGACACTTCGGTCACGATCCGCTCGTCGCCATAGAACTCGTAGTGGCTGAACGACACGGTGCCCGGCTTCGTTCCGGCGTAGCCCTTGTTGAAGTAGTCGGTGATCGCGCTGGCACCCGTGACCTTGTCGCCGCCGGGCGGCAGGAGCGTGCCGTCGCTCGTGTAGAGCCGGCCGATCGCCTCGTAATCGCCCCGCGCGAAGGCTTGCGCCCAACGTGCGTTCTCGGCCTTGATGGCCGCCTGGATTTCGGGCTGCGGGCTGCCGTCGGCTGCCGGCGAGGCGAACGCGAGAACGGGAAGACAGGCCGCCAGGACGGCGGCATAAAAACGAATCGGTTGCATCGAATGATTTCCGAACAAGGTGTGGATCGGGAAAGACGGCGCGCAGGCGGCAGCTCAGCGAACGCCCGGGATGCGCGCGAGGCCCTTGGAGGCACCGGGCAGCCGCTTGTCGACCATCGCGACCACTTCCGGCCGCGCGTCCCTGGGATGGCCGGAATGGAACGGCGGCGCGGGATCGTATTCGATGACGAGCTGCGTGAATTCGGCGGCCTGTCGTCCACGCAGCTTCTCGGCAACGCGCAGCGCGAAATCGATGCCCGCGGTCACGCCGCCGCCGCTCATGAAGCGGCCATGGTCGTCCTCGACGAAGCGATCGGGAACGGGGATCGCGCCGTATTCGGCCAGCTTGTTGACGAAGGCCCAGTGGCAGGCGCTGCGCTTGCCCTTGAGAACGCCGGTGGCGGCCAGCACCAGCGACCCGTTGCAGACCGAGGTCACGTACTTGGCGCCCTCGGCCAGGCGACGGATCTGGGCTTGATATTCCGGGCCCATCGGCACCGACAGATCCGATCCGCCCGGCACCAGGATCAGGTCCGTGCTTTCGATATCGGCCAGTCGCTCGGTGTTGCCATACACGACGCCGAATTCGAGCGTCACGTTGCCCCCGTTCAGGCTGGCATAACGGACCTTGGTGTTCGGCAGCCGGTGGAAGATCTCGCTGGGGCCGGCGAAATCGAGCAGGGTCCCGCCGTCGTAGTTCACGATCAGGATATCGAGCGGCTCGTTCGGCGCGAGTTCGCCCTGGCTCGCTGCTTCGGCCCGAGCGGGGCTGGCGTGGCCGAGCAGGACGCCCCCACCCAGGACGGCGCCGAGCGTGGCGGCGCCGCCGAACCTGAGGAGCTCGCGCCGGGCGTGGCCTGCCCGGTCGAGTGTCTCGTCGGCGATATACTTGTCGTTGCGATCGGTCACGATCATTTCTCCTTGTACCGCGGCCCGTTTGCGAGCGCAGCCGGCTCGGGCCGGATTGAAGCACCGCCACGCGGACAGCCGGGCGGGCGTTTGATGAAGAGGGAAATCGCGCAGCCGGGAGTCAAAGCTGCGAGGCGCCGCCGTCGACCACCAACTCGGTGCCGACGACGTAAGCGGATTCGTCGCTGGCGAGGTAGAGCGCCGCGTGGGCGATGTCCTCGGCCCGGCCCATGTGGCCGACCGGGATGGCTTGCGCCAACTCGGCCTTGCGGTCGCGAACCCACTCGTGCGGCCTGCCCCACCTGCCGATCAGCGGCGTGTCGATCGCGCCAGGCGCGATCGCGTTGAAACGGATCCTGCGATCGAGGAACTCGTAGGACCAGCTGCGGGCCAGCGATCGCACGGCGGCTTTCGCCGCGGCGGTCAGCGAGATGCCGTGCTTGCCGGTCTGAGCGACAAAGGAGGTATTGAGGATGACTGACGAACCTTCGCGCAATAAAGACAGCACGGCTTGCAGCGTGAACACCACGCCCTTGACGTTGATGTCCATGATCTCGTCATAGAGCCTTTCGTCGATGTCGCCGATCGCGGAGGGAAAGGCCCAGCCCGCGTTGGCGAACACGATATCGAGGCCGCCGAACCGCTCCTGCACCTCGGCCGCGATCGCGCGCATGTCCTCGATCGAGCGGACGTCGCCCTTCAGGACCAGTGCATGTTCGCCGAGCTCGGCCCTCACCCGCTCGAATACGGCTTCGTCACGGCCCGTGACCGCCACGCGCGCGCCTTGCGCAATGAAGAGCCTGGCCGTCGCGAGGCCAATGCCGCTGGTTCCGCCGGTGATCAGCGCCGTCTTGTTGCTGAGTCTCATCTTCGTGTTCCTCTATCTGCTTCGCCATGGATCGGGCTGAAGTCCGGCGCATCGTTGCGCCGGCTCCGGCCTGATTTCGTGAGCAGATTATGGAATCCGTGGAAGATGGCTCAAAGGACTTATAACCCTCAAAAAAAGCCATTCCCGCTTCGTGGTCGGGATTCGGCGAACCGAGGATGCCGAGGACGGCGCGCCCTACGTGCCCTTCTTGTCCAGCAGCGCCTGGTACTTCTGCAGGCTCTCGTCGATCTTGTCGAGCGCGATACTAGCGGCCTCCCCTTCGATCGCCTCGGCGGCGCCCGCGACGAGCGCCGCGGTGGCGACGAACAGGTCCGTCAACAGCAGGCCCATCGCATCCATCGCCATCCCGGGCACGTTCTCGTCGACGGTCTTCTGCGCCAGATCCTTCATCAGCACGCTCTTGCCCGCGATCGCCAGCGAGGTCGATGCCTCGAAGTAATTGGCCGCGGCCTGCGCGACCATGCCGCCCGCCTGCGTGATCATCATGTTCGGGCCGACGGCGATCTGCGTGGTCGCGTAGGATGCCGCCTCCGCGTTGATCGCCTGCACGGTCTGCAGCGCCGAGCCGCCCGCCCCGGGCGCATCGGCGATCCGGTTCGGTGCCTTCAGCGCATCGGTGAGCCGGCGCAGCCGGTTCACCGGCCAGGTACGCGCGACGCCCGTCGAAGGCGCGACCTGCGGCTCGGCGGCGGGCGGCGGCGTTGCGCCCGCTGCCGCTGCATCCGCAACATCGCGCGGCGTCTGCAATGCGCCGTCGCCGCGTCCACCCAAAAAGCCTTTCATGTTCATGGTTCAGGTATCCCGAGAATCGGCACGTTTCAATGCGTGGACTCCATCTGCGGCCCGCTCGTCGTGACATGGGACGCGCCGCCCGATCCGCCGCCCGCCCCGCCACTCGATGCGCCGCCCGTCAGCCCGCCCGATCCGCCCTTCGGCGAGGCTTCGACCGACAGGATCATCGCCACCGCCTTCGACACGACGGCATTCGAAATCTGGTTGAGTGCCGCCTGCTGCTGCGTCATGTTCTGCGCCGAGATGCCGACGGCCTGGCTGAACATCTGGTAAAGCGTGCCCAGCGCCTGGGCTGGAGAAACCGCCACGACGCTCACATTGTTCTGCGTCAGCGCGTCGGTGACCTGCTCATTGACTTTGTCTGCCACGAGGCCTCCTCGGATCTCGGCTCCGGCATGCGATTGAAGGAACGGCGGGCCGGCAGGCCATCGACGCCGCGTATGCGCTTAGGAACGCTGCGTGAGCGCGTTCGTGAACGCATTCAGGCGAGGTCCGCGCGCAATTTCTTGCGCAGCAGCTCGACGCGTTTCCTGGCCAGCGGCTCGTTGATCCCGAGCATCGCCGCGATGTGCGGATAGGGCTGCTCCTCCTCGAACTTCAGCGTGAACAGCACCTGCTGTTGCCGGGGAAGCGCGGCCAGCACCTGTTCGAGGCGCGACAGTTGCTGCCGCAACAACAACTGCTGCTCCACCGACGGCGCGTGGCCGGCCAACTCGACGATGTGGTCGTCGTCCCAGCCCGGATCGAATTCGAGCAGGCCGTTTTCGCGCTGGCGATGACGGGCGCCGGAGAGGAAGGCGTGGTTCATCGCCAGGAACAGGAAGCCGGCCAGGTTGCGGACGCGATCGGGAGAGCGCTGCAGGTAGATGTGGACCTTGAGCGCGGTATCGGACAGCAGTTCGTCGGCACGATGAATATCGCCCTTGCACAGCATTCGCGCGCGGCGCCGCAATTTCCCCTGCATTTCGCGCCAGGTCTGATCGAGTTGTTGCGCCGGTGACGCTGGCGTGGGGGCCGCGTGTTGATTTGAGTGTGTCATCCCGTGCGTTCCTTTTTTATGGAAAACACAGAATCGATTCGATGCCGCGAATGGCGCTGTTACCTGCGTAACACCGAATTTGGATAATCAGCTCAGTAAATTTTCCTGATTATTATGAACGCAAATTTCTAATTCCCCGGCATGGACCGAACCCTTGTTTCAGGCGCGCCGCCGGGCTTGAACAACGGCATTTGCGATGAACAAGAACGACTACCGCCGCGATCTGTTCGTGCGCCGGCACGCTGCTCCCGAGTCGATCCAGCAAGCATCCTTGCCGCCGAAGGCCGCCCTATCCGGATTGCTTGCCGATCATTCCGCGCCTTTCATTATTTCGTTATTCACGCAATGCCAAAGGCAGCGTTTTCCGCTAGGTGGGCGCATCGTCAAACTACCTCGCACGGAAAACATGCCTGTCCTTGCCGACGCTGAAATACTGCGTAATATTCCGATACTCGCGAATCTCCCGGAAAGCCTGCTCGCGCATATCGAGCGGCATCTCGCGCCCTGGCCCGAGCGCGGCCATCGCCTGTTGTTCTTCAAGGGAGATCCGGAGAATTTCATTGCCTTCGTGCACCGCGGCCGCGTCTACAAGACCTTGCACGAACCCGGCGGACGCGAGGTCATCCTCGGCCACACCCTGCCGGGCGAATTGCTCGGCGAGAGCACGCTGCTGCGCGCCCATCGGCGCAGCTTCACCGCCCAATTGAGCCACGACTGCCGCATTTCGCTGCTGCATCGCCAGCACTTCGCGCCCTTGCGCGCCAACGCGGATTTCATGGAGCGCATCTACGAGCAGCTGTGCCGGCACATCCAGCAACTGAGCGATTTCACCGAATCGGCGTGCCTGTACCGGCTCGAGGCGAGGCTCGCGCGCCATCTGCTGAATCGCGTGCAGGGAAAGGATCTCGAGGTGGCGCTGCCGGAAAGCCAGAGCATCCTGGCCGCGATGCTCAACGTGAGCCGGCCGCGGCTGAACAGCAGCCTGCAGAAGATGCAGCGCGACGGCCTGATCCGGCTTCACGAGCACGGCGTGACGATCGAGAAGCCGGAACGGCTGCGCAATATCGCCGACGCCAATTGAGGCCTCGGCAAGCACGCAGGGCGTGCCGTGCCGCGGCAGGCAAGGATGGCGCGCGCCGCCTGGCGCGACGCGTGAGGAGGCTCAGCCGCGCCAGTGGCCGATGGCGTTCATCAGCTGGGCGATCGCGGACAGTTGCGAGACGAAATTGTTGTCGGCCGCGCGCGCCGCGTTGGCCGCCGCGACCGGGGAGTTGGCGTACAGCTGCATGATGCCGACCGTCGTGGCGGCCATGTTGGAGGCGGCCTGGTTGGCCTGCATCTGGACCGCGTTGTGAAGCAGGATCGCCGAGGCATGGCTGTTGGACTGCATCAGCGTGCCCAAGGCCACGGCGGGCGCCTCGCCCACTACCTTGACGTTGGCTTGCGTGACTGCATCGGTGATCGCGGGGGAAACCTGCTCCGTCATAGTGTTGCTCCTGGATTGCTCGCCGCGGTGGCGCGGTCACGGCGAAGGCATGAGTGGATCGGGCCACGACACGCGGTGCGCGGCCTCGTCGATGCGGCGTGGACGTCGAGGCGGCGTCGCGCGCCGGGCGGCAAGCAGCGAAGCTCGAGCCGCCGCCCGGCGCCGACGCCGCATCACGCGTCAGGCCAGCGCCTTGCCGAGCGCCAGCACATCAGCCAGGACGGAAAGCACGCCGTTCGAGCCGATTTCGGTCGCCGCGGCGCCGGCGCTCGCCGGCCCCAGCGTGTAGAGCTGCATGATGCCCACGTTCGTCGAGGTCGGCAGTTGCACCGCGGATTGCGACTGCTGCTGCACGGCGTTCTCGAACAACACGCTGAGCGAATGGCTCTGGGCCTGGTACAGCGAGCCCGTGGCCATCGCGGGCGCTTCGCCCACCACCTTGACGTTGGTCTGCGTGACCGCGTCGGTGATCGCGGAATTGACCGAGCACGCCTTGCAGTTGCATGCGTCCTTCGGGTCGTTGGTGCCCGTCCCTGCATCGTTTGCTGCCATCGTATTTCTCCTGGTTCGCGAACAGGCGCCGCATCGAATCGGCCCTGCCCGTCCTGTCGCTTGCTCCGGAACACCGCGCGGCCCCGCCGTTCAGGCGCCGGCGGCCATGCTGCCAATCCGCGGCGCGGCGGAGGCGACGGCGGCTCGCGCCGCTTTCGCCGCCGCCCGGCCACGGCCCCGCGACGACGCCTTACGGGCCGCCCACCGCCTTGCCGATCGCGATCACGTCGGCCAGCACGGAGATGATCCCGTTCGCGCCGATTTCCGTGGCGGCCGCGCCCGCGCTTTCCGGCCCGATCGTGTAGAGCTGCATCGTCCCCACGTTGGTCGAGGTTTGCGACTGGATCGCGGCCTGCGATTGCTGCTGCACCGCGTTCTCGAACAGGATGCTCAGCGAATGGCTCTGGGCCTGGTACAGCGAGCCCATCGCCATGGCCGGCGCTTCGCCGACCACCTTGACGTTGACCTGCGTGACGGCATCGGTGATCGCAGGATTGACCTGGCACACTTGACACGTATCAGCCATTTTTTGCTCCTTGAGTCGCGTAGTTGAGGAATCGCACCGCGGGAGCGGTTGAGGTCAGCCGCGTGGCCCGTGTGCTACTCCATGGACGCCGGGCCGGGGGTGTCGTGAATCGGAATGGTTGCGGCGGCTTCCGGCGTGGCGGGTTCGGATGGGATGGCGGCGATGTCCTGCAGCAGCTCGCCTATCGCGTCGAGCCGTCTGGCGAGCGGATCGACGTATTGCCGGAAGCACGATTCGATTTCCTGGCGGATCAGGCCCGTCAGTTGTTCGCCGATCATCGCCAGTGCCTGGCGGGTGCTGTCCTGGATCTCGCCCGTGGCGGATGCCTGGGCATCGCCCGGCGGCTCGTGCTCGTCGAGCACGCCGGAGACCTTTTGCTGTTCCGAGGCCAGCATGCCGAGCGTCGTCTCGTTCTGCGTGTCGATCGTCTGCAGGATGCCCTGCATCTTCTCGTAGGCTTTCTGCTGGTTCAGTTGAAGGAAGTGCTTGATCTGCTCGCGGGCTTCCTTGCGGGTTTTCAGTTGCTGCAAGGGTGGGTGGGCGGTGGGGGCTTGTGTGGCGGGTGTGGTGGCGGGTGCTGCCGGCTTGCCCTGGCGGCTCGGCAGCAGCTCCAGCAGCGCGTGTTCTTCGCCCGGCTGAAGGGGGCGGCCCAGGCGCTTCTCGGCGAACTGGCGCAGCAAGGGGTCGAGGGCTTCGGTGGTCATGGGTCAGGCCTCCCCGATGTGCGTTTGCTGGGCTGGCGTGTCCTGGTCGGCTTGCTGCAGTGGGTGTCGCATGGTGTTCTCCCGGAAATGGACGTGCGAGGGCCGCGCCGGGAATCGGCGGGACCGTTGCAGGGACGCATCGTGTGGGGAATCGTGAAATCAAGAGGGCGCGTTTTCCGGCTGTGCAGGCCGGAAAGTCATACGAGGTTTGCGGTCATGCAGCCACATTTCCCCGTCCTGTTTGCGCTGCGCGACGGCAATGGTTCCGCCCCAAAAGCTCTTTCATTTTCCGCTTGCGCTCATCATCCACCCACGTAGAATACTGTACGCATATACAGTATCGGTGGCGACGTGGAACTGCAAAAGAAGCTCGAGGTGTTGGCCGACGCGGCGAAGTACGACGCCTCCTGCGCCAGCAGCGGCGCGCCCAAGCGCGGCTCGCGCGGTATTTCCGGGCTCGGTGCCAGCACCGGAGCGGGCATCTGTCACAGCTTCACGCCGGACGGGCGCTGTGTGTCGCTCCTCAAGATCCTGCTCACCAACTTTTGCCTGTACGACTGCCAGTACTGTGTGAACCGCCGCTCCAGCAACGTGCCGCGCGCGCGCTTCACGCCCGAGGAAGTCGTCGATCTCACGCTCGATTTTTACCGGCGCAACTATATCGACGGCCTGTTCCTGAGTTCGGGCATCATCCGCTCGTCCAACTACACGATGGAACAATTGGTGCGCGTGGCGCAGTCGCTGCGGGAGGACCACCAGTTCCGCGGTTATCTGCATCTCAAGACCATTCCCGACGCGGACCCGGAACTCATCGCGAAAGCCGGTCGCTATGCGGATCGTCTGAGCGTGAATATCGAATTGCCGACAGACGGCAGTCTCGCGCGCCTCGCGCCGGAAAAGAACGTGCGAACCATCAAGCTGGCGATGGGATCGATCCGGCTTGCGCAGGAAGAGGCGCAGGCCGAGACCAAAGCGCCGCCGTTCACGCCGGCCGGGCAAAGCACGCAAATGATCGTCGGGGCCGACCAGACGAACGATCGCACCATCCTGCAGACGGCCGAATCGCTCTACGGCTCGTTCAAGCTCAAGCGCGTTTACTACTCGGCCTTCAGTCCCATTCCAGACAGCCCGTCCGCCTTGCCCGCGCAGGCGCCGCCTCTGCTGCGCGAACATCGGCTTTATCAAGCCGACTTTCTGCTGCGCGGCTACGGCTTCCATGCGGACGAGCTGTTCGGGAGCAGCGCGGACCTGGCGCTTGACATCGATCCGAAGCTCGCCTGGGCGCTCGCTCATCGCGAACATTTTCCTGTCGACCTCAACCGCGCGCCGCTTCGCGCGATCGCGCGCGTGCCCGGCATCGGCATGCGTAACGCAAAACGCATCGTGGAGTTGCGGCGCACGCGTCGCGTCCGTTACGAGGATCTGGTGCGGCTGCGCTGTCCGATGGAGAAGATCCGGCCGTTCGTGGTGACGCAGGATTATCGCGCCGCCCTGCATGATGCGTCGTCCGAGGCGCTGCGCCGCGTACTCGCGCCACCGCCGGTGCAACTCGCGCTGTTGTGAGGACGGCCGATGCGCACCATCGTGATCGAGGATCGCTTTGCCGCGTGGCGCGCGGCCTCGCTCGCGGCGCTCGCGGAAGACCTTCCGCCGGCGTCGATCCACTGGCGTCTCGCGGAGGCTATCGAGATGCCGCAGCAGCAAGCCTCGATCGACTACGCGCCGGCATCGCCAGGCACGGCCGCGGCTTCGCCCCGCCTGGCCGAGGTTCAGGTGTCGAAGGCGTTCGCGGCGCTGCTGAGAGACGCCGCATCGTTTCGCGACCCCCAGCGCTGGGCGTTCTTGTACAAGGTGCTGTGGCGCTGGTATCACGGCGATCGCTCGGCGGCATCGCCCGCCGATATCGACGGCTCACGGCTTTACCGCATGGCCAAGAGCGTGCGCCGCGCGCAGCACGACATGATCGCCTATGTGCGATTTCGCAAGCAGCCGGATGCCCAGGCCGTTCCCGAATACCTCGCATGGTACGAACCCGAGCACGACGTGCTCGAGTGGGCGGCGGAACATTTCGCGCAGCGCATGGGCCGATCCTCATGGCTCATCACCACCCCTCGCGGCGCGGCCTTCTGGGACGGCAGCCAGTTGCATCTGGACGCGCGTCGCGCGTTGCCGGGCGATCATCGTCATGACACCGAGGATGAAGCCGAGGCATTGTGGATCGCGTATTACCGGAGCACGTTCAACCCGGCGCGACTGAATGAAAACGCGCTGAAGCAGCATATGCCGGTACGTTTCTGGAAGGGCTTGCCCGAGGCCCGTTTGATTCCCGGCATGATCAGCGAGGCCAGGAGCGGCGCGCGGCGGCTCGCTCAAGCCAGCGGTATCGGCACGCTGAACGGCAAGGCGATTGCTGTCGAAGCCGAGGTGGCGCAACCGGTTCGAGAGCAAGCCTCTTCGCTGGATGCTTGCCGACGTTGCGACTTGTGGCGTAACGCCACGCAGGCGGTAGGCAGCGCGGGGCCGAGCAGCGCTCGAATCATGTTGATCGGCGAGCAACCGGGAGATCAGGAAGACCTGAGCGGACAACCGTTCGTCGGGCCGGCGGGGCAACTGCTCGACCTTGCCATCGAGCGCGCGGGCCTGTTGCGCGATCAGGTTTATCTGACCAATGCAGTGAAGCATTTCAAGTGGGAGCCGCGCGGCAAGCGCCGTTTGCACAAAACGCCGATGCAACGTGAAATCGAAGCCTGCCATCACTGGCTCGAGCATGAACTGGACACGGTTCGACCTGCCGTGATCGTGGCGCTCGGTGCCACGGCGCTCACCGCGCTGTTGCGCAGGAAAACCAAGCTTCGCGATTATGTGAATGCGCCTTTCGAGATTGATGGTGGATGGGCCATCGCCACCTATCACCCGTCGTTCGCATTACGCCAGCAGGATGACAACTCGCGCGACAAGGTGCTCGACGACATGACCCGGGCACTCGTTCTTGCGCGCGAAATGGCGGATGCCGATGCGCCGCTCCATGGTCGCGCCCGGAACGATTCCGCTTAGCGGTTTGCCTTCGCTAATTTCTCCGTCAGCGTCAACGCATTGGGAATGGCCTCGCCGCGCGCGGTATTGTCGAAAATGCACCAGACCTCGGAGCCGGAGCGGCTGGCCTCGACCGCCCGAGCCGCCACCGCGTCGAGGAAGGGCTCGTCGTATGCCGAATAATAAATTTCCGGCGAACCGTGCAAACGGATGTACAGGGTGCGTGAATCGCCCCTTGGCTCGATATCGGCGACGGGCGGTGGGTCCGCCCGCACGCAGCCGATCCCGGCACGTTTCATGATCGCCGCGCCCGCCTCGCTAAACCAGCTCGCATGGCGTGGTTCGCAAACGATGGGGGTTGCCGTGCGGCTTCGCAGCAGCGAGAAAAAGCCTTGGGCCGCAGCCTCGTCCAAGGCCAGACTGGGCGGCAGTTGGAGCAACAGGCAGCCCAATTTTTCCTTCAGGGGCTCGACCTGAGCCAGGAATTCGCGCACGGCGGCGTCGGTGTCGCGCAATCTCAGTTCGTGCGAGATGCTGCGCGGCAGCTTGACCGAAAACCGGAATTCGTCGGGTACGCTCGCGGCCCACCGCGCATAGGTCTTCGGCTGATGAGGACGATAGAACGAGGAGTTGATCTCCACCGAGGAGAAGACTCGGGCGTAACGCTCCAGATGGCTGCCTTGCGTGGGAAATAGCTCGGCTAGCCGCGATGACAGCGCCCATCCGGCACATCCTATATGGATCGGATATGCGTTCGAATGAGTCGCGGAGCGCGGGCTGGAGGTCATGGGGTTGGGAGCGCATCGGCTGGATTGACGCGTGAGGTGGTCAGACTAGCATGCGAGGGAGTCGCCCACTTGGATGGAAACTTCCGGCGGCTACAAATGGTTAGTCATGCCGTATAAAAATAAAAAGCCCGCATCGATGCGGGCTTTTATGTCTTCCACTACTTTTTAGTGATGGAACGATGCCAGTCTCAGCTTGGGGCTCACTCCCACTCAATCGTCGCCGGCGGCTTCCCCGACACGTCATACACCACGCGATTGATCCCGCGCACTTCATTGATGATGCGATTCGAAGCCCGCCCCAGCAGCGCATAAGGCAGATGCGCCCAATGCGCCGTCATGAAGTCGGTGGTCTGCACCGCGCGCAGCGCGGCAACGTAATCGTAGGTACGCCCATCACCCATCACCCCCACCGACTTCACCGGCAGGAACACCGCGAACGCCTGGCTCGTGAGGTCGTACCAGGACTTGCCCACCTGCGAAGCCTCGCAGATCCCCGCCGCCACGTCCTGCTCGTTGGCGATCGTCGAACGCAGTTCCTCGATGAAGATCGCATCGGCGCGACGCAGCAGCTCCGCGTACTCGCGCTTCACCTCGCCCAGGATCCGCACGCCCAGGCCCGGGCCCGGGAACGGATGGCGATAGACCATCTCCGGCGGCAGCCCCAGCGCCACGCCCAGCTCGCGCACCTCGTCCTTGAACAGGTCGCGCAGCGGCTCCAGCAGCTTCAGCCCCAGCGTCTCCGGCAGGCCGCCCACGTTGTGGTGGCTCTTGATGGTGGTCGCCTTCTTGGTCTTCGCGCCGCCCGATTCGATCACGTCCGGATAGATCGTGCCCTGCGCCAGCCACTTCGCGTTCGACAGCTTCTTCGCCTCGGCCTGGAACACCTCGACGAACTCGCGGCCGATGATCTTGCGCTTCGCTTCCGGATCGGTCACGCCGGCCAGGTGGCCGAGAAACTGCTCCGAGGCATCGACGTGCACCACCTTCGCATGCAGGCGCCCCTGGAACATGTCGAGCACCATCTGCCCTTCGTTCAGGCGCAGCAGGCCGTGGTCGACGAACACGCAGGTCAGTTGGTCGCCGATCGCACGATGGATCAGCGCCGCGGCCACGCTCGAATCGACGCCGCCCGACAGGCCGAGGATCACTTCCTCGTCGCCCACCTGCTCGCGGATCAGCGCGACGGCTTCCTCGATGTGATCGCGCATCACCCAGTCGGGCTGCGCGCCGGCGATCTCGAGCACGAAGCGTTCGAGGATCTGGCGGCCCTTCACGGTGTGCGTGACTTCCGGGTGGAACTGCACGGCGTAATAACCGCGCTCCTCGTCGGCCATCGCCGCGATCGGGCAGCTCGGCGTCGAGGCCATCAGCTTGAAGCCCGGCGGCAGTTCGCCGACCTTGTCGCCATGGCTCATCCAGACCTTCAGCATGCCGTGGCCTTCGGCCGTGGCGAAGTCCTCGATGCCGTTCAGCAGGCGCGTATGGCCGTGCGCGCGCACTTCCGCGTAACCGAATTCGCGGTGGTCGCTCCACTCGACCTTGCCGCCGAGCTGGACCGCCATGGTCTGCATCCCGTAGCAGATGCCGAGCACCGGCACGCCGAGATCCCAGACCGCCTGCGGCGCGCGCAGTTGCTGATCCTCGTAGGTGCTGGCATGGCTGCCGGACAGGATCACGGCCTTCGGCGCGAACGAGCGTACGAATTCGTCAGTGACGTCGTTCGGATGGATTTCGCAGTAGACGTGGGCTTCGCGAACGCGCCGCGCGATCAGTTGGGTGACTTGCGAACCGAAGTCGAGAATCAGGATTTTGTCGTGCATGGCTGCGGACGGGATGAAAAACAAACAGGTAAGAAAAACAGCGCGCGAAGCGCTGCATCTGAATCAGGGACGGGCCGGGCAATGTGCCCGGATGGCCCGAATGGCCCGGCGAACGCCGCCGCGCCGCGCCGCGAGATCAACCGTGAACCGGCGGATCGCCGCGGCTCGTCGAGCTGCCGGACGAGCCTTGCAGGCGTGAATCCGTGGCGGCGCCAGGCGCGGCCGGCGGCGCATACGAAGGCGCCGCGTCGATGCTGCCGGACTGGACCACCGGCTTGGCGCCGATGCCCGGCTCCACGCGCGTGGCGGCGGGTTCGAGCGGCGCCGGATGCGGCTGCGGCGGCACCACCACCGGCGCGGGCTGCACCGCCGAAGCCTTGGCTTCGACCACTTGCACCCGCTCGCGCCGACGCACCGCCGAGGACAGCCTCACGCCGCCCAGCCCGATCACGAACAGCACCACCGCGGTGACCACCGACACGAGCTGCCCGAAGGCGGTCAGCTCGGGCCGGTGCAGGCCGATCAGCCAGACCACCATCAGCACGCCGATCAGCCAGTTCACATGGCCGACGGCGCGCGCGACGCCGGAGGTCATGCCGCCGTTGACGGACGCGTGGAAGGACAGCCAGGCCAGCCCGAGCAGCGCGATGCCGAACGCCTGGCCGACCATCGCCGGATCGACCGGCACCAGTTGCAGCGCGTCGTACAGCCCCTTCCAGGGCGTCAGCACGAACAGCAGGCCACCTGCGAGCAGCAGCAGGGCATCGATGACGAGTACGACGCGCAGCAATGGCTTCATCGGCGATCAGTCCACGTGGTAGTTGGGGGCTTCCTTGGTGATCTGCACGTCATGGACGTGCGATTCGCGCATGCCGGCCGCCGTGATCTGGACGAACTCGGCCTTGTCGTGCAGCTCGGCGATGGTGCGGCAACCGCAATAGCCCATGCTGGCGCGCACGCCGCCCACCAGCTGGAACAGGATCGCGTTGACCGAACCCTTGTAGGCGACACGGCCTTCGATGCCTTCCGGCACCAGCTTGTCGATGTTCGCGGAGTTGTCCTGGAAGTAGCGATCGGCGGCGCCGTCCTTCATCGCGCCGACCGAGCCCATGCCGCGATACGACTTGTACTGGCGGCCCTGGTACAGGAACACGTCGCCCGGCGCTTCCTCGGTGCCGGCCAGCATGCTGCCCATCATCACGGCATTCGCGCCGGCGGCCAGGGCCTTCGACACGTCGCCCGAGAAGCGCACGCCGCCGTCGGCGATGCAAGGCACGCCCGAGCCGCGCAGCGCTTCCGAGACATTGGCGATCGCGCTGATCTGCGGCACGCCCACGCCGGCCACGATCCGCGTGGTGCAGATCGAACCCGGGCCGATGCCGACCTTGACCGCGTCCGCGCCGTACTCGACCAGCGCCTTGGCGGCGGCGGCGGTAGCGATATTGCCGCCGATCACCTCGACCTGCGGGAAGTTCTGCTTGACCCAGCGCACGCGCTCGAGCACGCCCTTGCTGTGGCCGTGCGCCGTGTCGACCACGATCACGTCGACGCCGGCCTGCACCAGCAGCTCGACGCGCTCTTCGTTGTCGGCGCCGACGCCGACGGCCGCGCCCACGCGCAGCTTGCCGTGCTCGTCCTTGCAGGCATCCGGGTGCTCGGTCTGCTTGGTGATGTCCTTCACCGTCATCAGGCCGCGCAGCTCGAAGGTATCGTTGACGACCAGCACGCGCTCCAGGCGGTGGCTGTGCATCAGCGCCTTGGCCTCGGCCAGCGGCGTGCCTTCCTTGACGGTGACCAGGCGCTCGCGCGGCGTCATGATCGACTTGACCGGCTCGTCGAGACGGCTTTCGAAACGCAGGTCGCGGTTGGTGACGATGCCCACCAGTTGCGCGCCTTCCACCACCGGGAAACCGGAAATGCCATGCTGGCGCGACAGCGCGATCACGTCGCGAACCTTCATCGACGGCGGCACGGTGATCGGGTCGCGCACCACGCCGGACTCGAAACGCTTGACCTTGGCGACTTCGCGCGCCTGCTCGGCGGGCGTGAGGTTCTTGTGGACGATGCCCACGCCGCCCTGCTGCGCCATCGCGATGGCGAGACGGCCTTCCGTCACCGTGTCCATGGCGGCGGACACGAGCGGCATGTTCAGGGCGATGTTGCGGGTGAGTTGGGTCTTGAGGCTGGTGTCGCGCGGCAGGACGTCGGAGAACGCCGGGACGAGGAGCACGTCATCGAACGTGAGTGCTTTTTGGATAAGACGCATGGCAGATCCTATGGGCGCAAAGCCGAATTATACGCGATACGCGGCGAATTTTCACAACACGAACAACGGCTTAGCGCCTTTCCGGCCGGGCGTTCGCTTTCGGCTTCGCCGCGCGTTCGTCCGGATTTCGCCGCCGGGCCACGATGTTCGGATACGAAAATCCAGGACATTTCGCAGGTTCGGCACCGAAACAGTCGGCCGCAAAGGGCCGAAACGAGGCCCGAAAAACCCGCCGTCGCCTAAGGGTATTGATGTATCTGCATACGATTTTGGCCGCCCGGCCCGCCCTGGTATGCAGGATTCGACAAGACAGAGGCCCTGCCCGGCAGCTACGATGCGCCTCGTTCTGATTTTTCAGCCGGTTCGGCAAGACAAGGAAGGAAGTGATGATGCAGCGCGGAGTCCTGTACGGCGTTCTGGCCGGCGCCCTGTGGGGCATGGTGTTCCTGGTGCCCAGGCTGCTGGCCGATATCTCGCCGCTGGTGCTCAGCGCCGGGCGCTACACCATGTACGGGCTGGTTTCGGCGCTGGTGGCGCTGCCGACGGCGCGCTCGCTGCTGGCCCGGCTCACGCGCGCCGACCTGGTCGCCCTGGTGCAGCTCGCGATCGTCGGCAACCTCGGCTACTACATGCTGCTGTCCAGCGCGGTGCACCTGATCGGCATCGCCCCCACCTCGCTGATCGTCGGCGTGCTGCCCGTCACGGTCACCTTCGCCGGCCTGCGCGACGCCGACGCGGTGCCGCTGCGCCGGCTCGCGCTGCCGCTCGCCCTGGTCGCCGCCGGCATCGCCGCGATCAATATCGACCTGTTCACCTCGAGCGCGGCCCAGGCCACCTCCACCGCCGACAAGCTGGCCGGCATCGCCTGCGCCACCGGCGCGCTGGCGAGCTGGACCTGGTACGCGGTGGCCAACGCGCGTTACCTGCGGCGCCATCATCATTTCGACGGCAACGAATGGTCGGCGCTGTGGGGGATCGTGACGGGGCTGGTCGGCGCGCTGGCCTGGCTGGTGCTGGCCGTGCTGCCGGCCGGCAGCGTCTCGATGCCGGCCGCGGGCGGCTGGCCGCTGTTCTGGCTGCTCAATCTCGGCCTGGCGATCGGCGCGTCCTGGCTCGGCAATGGTCTGTGGAATGCGGCCTCCAAGCGCTTGCCGCTCACGCTGACGGGCCAGTTGATCGTGTTCGAGACGGTCTTCGCGATGCTGTATGGCTTCGTGTTCGAGGCGCGCCTGCCGCGCGGGCTGGAAATCGCCGCGCTGGCGCTGCTGCTGGCCGGCGTTTATGGCGCGGTGCGCCAGCATGGCGATACCGCGCCGCCGGCCGGCCCGGGCAGCCCGGATCTGGAGCAGCAGCCGGGCGAAGCCCGCCGGCCGGCGCATTAAAACGCCAGCGGCAGCCAGGTCGAAAAATCGGGACAGGATGACGGTGACGAGAGGAGGTTGCCGCGCCCATGTGCGAGCCGGCTCTCGTCGGACGGAATCGCGCCGCGCAGTCGCCAAGCGCGCGGCCGTCGTGCGGCGCTCAGCTCAGCGCGAATCCTTGGGCAGCCACTTGCGGCCCTCGACCGAGCCTTCGCGGCGGGTCTTGTCGACGCGGCGCTGGCGCGCCGCCTTCGGGTCGACGATCAGCGGCCGGTAGATCTCGACGCGATCGCCTTCGTGCAGCGGCGCGTCGAGCGGCGCGAGCTTGCCGAACACGCCCGTCTTGGCCACCGAGATGTCGATGTCGGGATGCAGCCCGACGATCCCGCTCGCCTCGATCGCGTCGCGCACCGTGGCGCTGTCCGGCAATTCCACGTCGAGCAGCGTCTGGCAGGACGAAAGCGCGTAACACACCTGGACACGCAGCATGATCAGCCCTTGCCGTAGCGCTGGTCCGCGCGCTTCACGAACGAATCGACGAAGGTGTTGGCGATATGGCTGAACACCGGGCCGATGATCTTTTCCAGGATCACGCTGGTGAATTCGTAGTGCAGCGCGAACTCGATCTTGCAGGCATCGGCGCGCAGCGGCGTGAAGCGCCAGTAGCCCGTGAACTTCTTGAACGGGCCGTCGGCGAACTCCATGTCGATCCGGTGCGGCCGCTCCTGGGTGTTGCGGGTCGCGAAGTGCTGCCGAATGCCCTTGAAGTTGATGTCGATCCGCGCCTCCATGCCGGTCTCGTCCTGGCGCCGGATCTCGATGCCGCCGCACCAGGGCAGGAAGTTCGGGTAGTCGGCCACGTCGGTCACGAGGTCGAACATCTGTTCCGCCGAATGGCGGATCAATACGGTTTTGTGGACATCTGCCATAAATCTCGCGGCATCAAGAGTGGGGGCCGAGCAGGGCCAACTGCGCCCCGCTTTGCTAAAATCGCGATTTTAAACGAGTTGGCCAATTCCTTTCATGAGCATCATAGACAACAGAAAGGCATTCTTCGACTACCACATCGAAGAACGCTACGAAGCAGGGCTCGTGCTGGAGGGATGGGAGGTCAAGGCCCTGCGCGCCGGCCGCGGCCAGATCAAGGAAGGCTATGTGATCGTCAAGAACGCCGAGATCTTCCTGATCGGCACCCACATCAGCCCGCTGCCCGAGGCTTCGACCCACATCAAGCCCGATCCGGTACGCACGCGCAAGCTACTGCTGCACCGTGAGGAGATCAAGAAGCTGATCGGCAAGGTCGAGCAGCGCGGCTACACGCTGGTGCCGCTGAACTTCCACTACAAGGGCGGCCGCGTCAAATGCGAGATCGGCCTGGCCAAGGGCAAGAAGCTGCACGACAAGCGCGAAACCGAGAAAAAGCGCGACTGGGAACGCGAGAAGGCGCGCATCATGCGCGACGGCGCGCGCAGCTGAACGCCCCCGCCACCCGCTCCATCAGCACCGCAACGACAAATGGCCCGCGCATGCGGGCCATTTTCTTGGATCAGACGAATCGGGCGGCCGAGGCCGCCCGAATTGCCGCCGACAGGCGCCGCGGCTCAAACCTTGGGAGCCGGCGTCGCGCCGCCGCGCTTGACGATGCTCAGCGCCGAAGCAATCGCCGTGCTCAGGTCGGACAGGTTCGACGGCACGATCAGCGTATTGCCCTGCTTGGCGAGATTGCCGAAGGCGCTCACGTATTGCTCGGCCACCTTCAGGTTCACGGCATCCATGCCGCCCTGCGACTGGATCGCCTGCGCGATCTTCTGGATCGCCTGCGCATTGGCCTCGGCCACCGCCAGGATCGCGGCGGCCTCGCCCTGCGCCTGGTTGATGGCGGCCTGGCGCTCACCTTCCGATTTCTGGATCGCCGATTCGCGCGCGCCGGCCGCGATATTGATCTGCTCCTGCTTGCGCCCTTCCGAGGCGGCGATCAGGGCCCGCTTCTCGCGCTCGGCCGTGATCTGCGCCTGCATCGCGTGGAGGATTTCCTTGGGCGGCGTGAGATCCTTGATTTCGTAGCGCAGCACCTTCACGCCCCAGTTCGAGGCCGCCTCGTCGAGCGCCGAGACGATGCTGTGGTTGATGAAGTCGCGTTCCTCGAAGGTCTTGTCGAGTTCGAGCTTGCCGATCACCGAACGCAGCATGGTCTGCGAGAGCTGCGTGATCGCCAGGATGAAGTTGCTGGACCCGTAGGACGCCTTCATTGGATCGGTCACCTGGAAATACAGCACGCCGTCCACCTGCAGCTGCGTGTTGTCGCGCGTGATGCAGATCTGGCTCGGCACGTCGAGCGGGATTTCCTTCAGCAGATGCCGGTAGGCGATGCGATCGACGAAGGGCAGCACGATATTGAGGCCCGGCGACAGCGTGGCGTGGTAGCGGCCGAAGCGCTCCAGCACCCAGGCATGTTGTTGCGGCACGATCTTGACCGTCCTCGACAGCACGACGAACACGATGACAAGCAATACCGCCCAGAAAATCAGCGCATCCATGAACCAGCCTCCTTGTTTTGTTGGCAGATCGAAGTATCGCGACGGGCTCTCAGCCCCGGGACTTCGCGACCACGACCAGGCAATTTCCCCGTAACGCGCGCACCTCGTAAAGCTGCGCATCGTCGCGCTCGCCGGCGGCGAGTTCGACGTCCCAGTCGGCCCCGCGATACGGCACGCGGGCCCGGCCGTCCTGCCAATGCTCGACCGTCAGCGTCGCGCCGATGTCGAGATTGATGTCGGGATTGGCCGAGGCGTCGCGCTTCTGCCGGCTGCCGAAGCGCGAGCGGCGCAGGACCACCAGCAGCACCAGCGCGACCACGGCCGCCGCTGCCAGTTGCAGATGCGGCGGGCCGCCCGCCAGATGCACCAGGCCGCCGGCGACGAAACCGATCGCCACCATTAGCAGGTAGAACGTGCCCGTCATCAGCTCGGCGACCACCAGCACTCCCACGCCGATCCACCAGATCAGTTGGCCTGACAGCATCGCGATCTCCCAAACGAAAACACCCCGGTAGCTACCGGGGTGTTTATAGCACAGAGACGTGCCCGAATCGGTGAGCGGCGACGATGTCGCGCCACCGATCTCAACGACGGCTTACTTCTGCGTCTTGGCCAGCGCCTGCCAGGTGTCGATCACCGTGTCGGGGTTCAGCGAGATCGACAGGATGCCTTCCTCGGTCAGCCATTGCGCGAAGTCCGGGTGATCGGACGGGCCCTGGCCGCAGATGCCGACGTACTTGTCGAGCTTGCGGCAGGTGTCGATCGCGCGCTTGAGCATGAACTTGACGGCCGGGTCGCGCTCGTCGAAGTCCACCGCCAGCAGCTCCATGCCCGAGTCGCGGTCCAGGCCCAGCGTGAGCTGGGTCAGGTCGTTCGAGCCGATCGAGAAGCCGTCGAAGTGCTCCAGGAACTGCTCGGCCAGGATCGCGTTCGAGGGCACCTCGCACATCATGATCAGGCGCAGGCCGTTCTCGCCGCGCTTCAGGCCGTACTTGGCCAGCAGGCCGACCACGCGCTCCGCCTGCTTCACGGTACGCACGAAGGGCACCATGATCTCGACGTTGGTCAGGCCCATCTCGTCGCGCACGCGCTTGAGCGCGAGGCATTCCATCTCGAAGGCCTGGGCGAAGTCGTCGGCGATGTAGCGCGAGGCGCCGCGGAAGCCCAGCATCGGGTTTTCCTCGTCCGGCTCGTAGCGCGAACCGCCGATCAGCTTCTTGTACTCGTTCGACTTGAAGTCGGACAGGCGCACGATCACGGGCTTCGGATAGAAGGCCGCGCCGATCGTGGCGATGCCCTCGGTCAGCTTGTCGACGTAGAACGCACGCGGCGAGGCATGGCCGCGCGCGACGCTCTCGACCGCCTTCTTGAGGTCCGAATCGATGTTCGGGTACTCGAGGATCGCCTTCGGGTGCACGCCGATGTTGTTGTTGATGATGAACTCCAGGCGCGCCAGGCCGACACCGGCGTTCGGCAACTGCGAGAAGTCGAAGGCGAGCTGCGGGTTGCCCACGTTCATCATGATCTTGACCGGGATCGACGGCAGTTCGCCGCGCTGGACCTCGGTCACTTCGGTTTCGAGCAGGCCGTCGTAGATCTTGCCTTCGTCGCCCTCGGCGCAGGACACCGTGACCAGCGCGCCGTCCTTGAGGATCTCGGTGGCGTCGCCGCAGCCGACCACGGCCGGCACGCCCAGCTCGCGCGCGATGATCGCCGCGTGGCAGGTCCGCCCGCCGCGATTCGTGACGATCGCCGAGGCGCGCTTCATCACCGGTTCCCAGTTCGGGTCGGTCATGTCGGCTACCAGCACGTCGCCGGGCTGCACGCGTTCCATCTCGGACGGATCCTGGATCACGCGCACCGGGCCGGCGCCGATCTTCTGGCCGATCGCGCGGCCGGTAGCCAGCACCTGCGACTGCCCCTTGAGCTTGAAGCGCTGCTCGGCCTTGCCGCTGGCCTGGCTCTTCACGGTTTCCGGGCGCGCCTGCAGGATGAAGATCTTGCCGTCGCGGCCGTCCTTGCCCCACTCGATGTCCATCGGGCGCTGGTAGTGCTTCTCGATGATCACGGCATAACGCGCCAGCTCGATCACGTCCTCGTCGGTGATCGAGTAGCGGTTGCGCTGCTCGCCCGGCACGTCGACCGTCTTCACGCGGCCCGGCTCGCCCGGCTGCGTGAACTCCATCTTGATCAGCTTGGAGCCGATCGAGCGGCGGATGATCGGGTACTTGTCCTGCGCGAGCGTGGTCTTGAAGACGTAGAACTCGTCCGGATTCACGGCGCCCTGCACCACGGTCTCGCCCAGGCCGTAGCTCGAGGTGACGAACACCGCGTCCTTGAAGCCCGATTCGGTGTCGATCGTGAACATCACGCCGGCCGCGCCCACGTCGGAGCGGACCATGCGCTGCACGCCGGCCGACAGCGCGACCTCGGCGTGCGTGAAGCCCTTGTGGACGCGATAGGAAATGGCGCGATCGTTGTAGAGCGAGGCGAACACGTGCTTCATGCGGTCGAGCACGTCCTCGATGCCCACCACGTTGAGGTAGGACTCCTGCTGGCCGGCGAACGAAGCGTCGGGAAGGTCTTCCGCGGTGGCCGAGGAACGGACCGCGAACGACAGTTCCTCGGGCGAGCTCTGGCAGAGCACCACGAACTGTTCACGGATTTCGGCTTCGAGACGCGGCTGCAGCGGCGCGTCGACGATCCACTTGCGGATCTCCGCGCCCGCGACGGCGAGCGCCTTCACGTCGTCGATATCGAGCGACTCGAGGCGTTTCGCGATGCGTTCGGTGAGATCGTTGTGGGCGAGGAAGTCGCGGAAAGCCAGCGCCGTGGTCGCGAAACCCGTGGGTACGCGAACGCCAGCTTCGGAAAGCTGGCTGATCATCTCGCCGAGGGAAGCATTCTTGCCCCCGACGATCTCGACATCGGTCATCCGCAACTGCTCGAACGGGATTACATACGCCTGGTCCTTTGCGACGTTTGCTGCGTTAGTCATACAAGCCCCTAAGTGTGAAAAAAATTCACGATCGGGCGATTGGGCTCGGGCGCGGCCGCCTGTAGGAAGCGGTGGCGCGCATCGCACGACCTGTTGGATAAGCGGTCGCAACAGCCGACGCAGCTTGTAAAAATCCCGGCAGAAGGACGAAATAGCAGACAAATCGCCCTATTTGCCGGGAACTCAAGCCAGTGTCGGTAAAAAAGACGGGAACATGACGTCTTTTCGCAACGGCTTATCCAACAGGTTGGCCGCTATTCTACCCTGCCGGCCCGCCGCTGTGACGAACCGGCGTCGATCGCCGCCTCCAAGCGCGCCGGCAAGGCCGCGCCGGGGCGCAAGCGCGGCGCGGACGCCCTGCTAGAATGGCCGCTTCCGGCCCGCTCGAGGCCGCCACCGCGCCACGCACGTCTGCCCCGATTCTTCATGCTTCCTACCGTTTTCATCGTCTCCGACGGCACCGGGATCACCGCCGAAACCTTCGCGCATTCGATCCTGTCCCAGTTCGACCAGAAATTCCGGCACGTGCGCGTGCCCTTCGTCGACTCGCCCGACAAGGCCTACCTGACGGTGCAGAAGATCAACGACGCAGCGCAGCTCGAGGGCCGCCGGCCGATCGTGTTCACCACCCTGGTCGACAGCGAATCCAACGAAATCGTCAAGCGCTCGAACGCGCTGGTGCTCGACATGTTCCAGCGCTTCGTCGAGCCACTCGAGCAGGAACTGCAGCTGAAGTCGACCCATGCTATGGGCCGCGGCCACCAGAACGCCGATACCGAGGAATACAAGACGCGGATCGAGGCCATCAACTTCTCGCTCGCGCACGACGACGGCCAGTCCGATCGCAACCTGGCCGAGGCCGACGTGATCCTGGTGGGCGTGTCGCGCAGCGGCAAGACGCCGACCAGCCTCTACCTGGCGATGCAGTACGGCGTGAAGGCGGCGAACTATCCGCTGATCCCCGAGGATTTCGAGCGCGGCAAGCTGCCCGGCGAGCTCTCCAAGCATCGCGAGAAGCTGTTCGGGCTGTCGATCGACCCGCAGCGGCTCTCGGAGATCCGCAACGAGCGGCGCCCGGGCAGCAAGTACGCCTCGCCCGAGAACTGCCGCTACGAGATCAACGAGGCCGAGGCGATGATGCGCCGCGAAGGGATCAGTTGGCTGTCGTCGACGCACAAGTCGATCGAGGAAATCGCCACCACCATCCTGCAGGAAATCAAGCTCGATCGGCTCTCCTACTGAGCGCGCATAAGAAAGCGGCGACGCGATTCGCATCGCGCCGCCGCCTTGGTGATTCCCTTCCGTCCTTCCCGCTCAGCGCATCAACGCTTGCGTTGCTGCCGGCACTGCTCGAACAAGCAGACCGCCGCCGCGGCCGCCACGTTCAGCGACTCCATGCCGCCGGGCTGCGGGATCGTCACGCGCAAGCCCGCCGCCTCGCGCCAGGCGGCCGACACGCCCGCCCCTTCGTTGCCGAAGACCCAGGCCACCGGTCCCTTCAGGTCGCAGTCGTCGATCGCCTGCGCCCCGTGCGAGTCGGTTAGCGCGACCGGCACCGCCAGGCGCGGGATCAGCGCCTCGGCCTCGACGTCTTCATGGATATCGAGCAGGAAATGCGCGCCCATGCCCGAGCGCAGCACCTTCGAGGACCAGGCATAGGCGGTGCCGCGCATGCAGAACACCTGGCTCACGCCGGCCGCGGCCGCGCTGCGCAGGATCGAGCCGACATTGCCGGCATCCTGCACGCCGTCGAGCACCACGGACGTGCGCGTGACGCGCTCGGGCAGTTCGGCGACCGGCCGCTCGACCAGCAGCAGCATGCCGATGCCGTTGACCACGCTCGACAACTGGCCGAACAGCGCATCGGGCAGCGAGACCACGCGCTGCGGCTCGACGCGCGCCACGATCGCCTGCGTCTCGTCATGCGAGAGCGCGCCGTCGGTGACCACGCAGAGTTCGGGCTGGCCGCGCGCATCGAGATAGGCCGAGGCGAGATGGAGACCTTCGAGCAGCGCCTGGGCGCCGCGGCGTTGCTGCTGCGTCGAGCCCGCCAGCGCCTTGAGGCGTTTGTAGAGCGGGTTGTCGCGCGAGGTAATCAGTTTCATCGTTCGATTCGGAGCGCTTCGCGCACCGGCGCGAAGGAGCGCCGGTGATGCTCGCAGGGGCCGTGCTCGCGCAGCGCGGCCAGGTGCTTCGGCGTGCCGTAGCCGGCGTGGACGTCGAAGCCGTAATGCGGGAAGGTCGCGTGCAGGTCCACCAGCAGGCGGTCGCGCGTGACCTTGGCGATGATCGAGGCGGCCGAGATGCTCGGCACCAGCGCGTCGCCGCCGACGATCGCCTCGCTGCGGATGCTCAGCGTCGGGCAGCGGTTGCCGTCGATCCTGGCCAGCGTCGGCAGCAGCGACAGGCCTTCCACGGCGCGCCGCATCGCCAGCATGGTCGCGTGGAGGATGTTGAGCGTGTCGATTTCCTCGACGCTGGCCGAGGCGACGCACCAGGCGCGCGAATGCGCGACGATCTCGTGATAGAGAAGCTCGCGCTTCTTCGCGCTGAGCGCCTTGGAATCGTCGAGACCGAGGATAGGCCGCGCCGGATCGAGGATCACCGCGGCCGCCACCACCGGGCCGGCCAGCGGCCCGCGCCCGGCTTCGTCGACGCCGCAGACGATCTCGCCCGGCACGTCGAAGTCGAAGCCCGACTGGTCGATCGCGATCACGGCCGCCGCCGCGCCGCGCGGAGTGCGGGCGGCCTTCATGCGCGCGGCTTCCGGCTCGCCACCACGCGCTCGATGGCCTCGGCGGCGCGCGCCGCCGTGTTCTGCCGCAGCGACAGGTGCATCTCGGTGAAGATCTCGGTCAGCGTGCGGCGGTTCGCTTCGTCGCGCAGCTGCGTGAGCGTCGCGTCGGCCAGCGCCTCGGGCGTCGCGAAATGCTGCAGCAGCTCGGGCACCACGAAACGCCCGGCCAGGATGTTCGGCAGGCCGACATAGGGCAGATAACCCTGGCGACGCATTACCTGCCCGGTCAGCCAGGGCACCTTGTACGAGATCACCATCGGTTTCTTCAGCAGCGCCGCCTCCAGCGTGACGGTGCCGCTCTTGACGAGGATCGCGTCGGCGGCCGTCATGGCCACCTGCGAGCGGCCTTCGGTCAGCGTCAGCGGCAACTGCGGGTGCGCATCCACCAGCGGTTGCAGCAACTCGCGCAGCGCCGGCGTGGCAGCCGGCATCACGAAGCGCACACCGGGCTCGCGCTTGTGCATCAGCGCCATCGCCGCGAAGAAGGTGGGCCCGATCAGCCCGATCTCGGAACGCCGGCTGCCCGGCAGCACCGCGATCACGGGCCCGCTCTCGGGCAGGCCGAGGGCGATGCGCGCGCCGCGCGTATCGGGTTCGAGCGGGATGTCGTCGGCCAGCGGATGTCCCACGTA
Organism: Burkholderia sp. Ax-1720; assembly: GCF_011753035.1. NCBI lineage: Bacteria > Pseudomonadati > Pseudomonadota > Betaproteobacteria > Burkholderiales > Burkholderiaceae > Burkholderia > Burkholderia sp. Ax-1720. Next base: position 118,099 of record NZ_VWWK01000004.1, read on the forward strand.
GGTCGAGGCCAGGCCCGATTTCTCGAGCAGGGCCGGTTCGAACGGGAACAGGCACAGCATGTGGTCGACCGACTTGACGATCTTCTTGATCCGGCCGCCGCGCCAGGCCCAGATCGAGGGGCAGACGAAATGCACGGTCGGGATGCCGGCTTCGCGCAGCGAGTGCTCGACGCCGAAATTGAAGTCGGGCGCGTCGATGCCGACGAACACGTCGGGCCGCTCGGCCAGCAATTGGCGTTTCAGCTCGCCGCGGATGCGCAGGATGCCGGGGATTTCCTTGAGCGCCTCGACGTAGCCGCGCACGGTCAGCCGGTCCATCGGCCAGTGCGAGTCGAAGCCGGCGGCGATCATGCGCGGCCCGCCGATGCCGTAGTAATGCGCCGAACCGGGCAGGCGCGCATGCAGCCCGCCCAGCAGCGAGGCGCCGAGCAGATCGCCCGACGGCTCGCCGGCAACCAACGCGAGCCGCAGCGGAGTCGAGGTCAGCGCCATCGTGTCAGCGGATGATGCCGCGTTGCGAGGCGTCGATGAAGGCGAGGAACTGCTTGAGCTCGGTCACGCCGTCACCGCCCTTCCCGTCTTGCGCGCCCGCCTCGACCATATCGCGCAGCTCCGCCTTGGCCTCGTCGAGCGTCTTGCCGCTCTTGTAGACCACGCGGTAGGCGCTGCGCAGCACGCTGATCGCCTCGGCCGAGAAGCCGCGGCGACGCAGGCCCTCGACATTGATGCCATGCGGCACGGCCTTGTTGCCGGCCGAGATCACGAACGGCGGCACGTCCTGGACCAGCGCCGAAGCGCCGCCCAGCATCGAGTGCGCGCCGATCCTCACGAACTGGTGCACGCCCGACATGCCGCCGACGATGGCCCAGTCGCCGATCTCGACGTGCCCCGCCATCTGCGCGTTGCTCGACAGGATCACGTGGTTGCCGACCCGGCAGTCGTGGCCGATGTGGACATAGGCCATGATCCAGTTGTCGTCGCCGAGCGTGGTCACGCCGGCGTCCTGCACGGTGCCGGTGTGGATCGTGGTGAATTCGCGGATCGTGTTGCGATCGCCGATCACGAGCCGGGTGGGCTCGTCCTTGTACTTCATGTCCTGCGGACGGCCGCCGACCGACGCGTAATGGCCGATGCGGTTGTCCTCGCCGATCGTGGTGTGCCCCTCGATCACGCTGTGCGAACCGATGGTGGTGCGCGCGCCGATCGTGACGTGCGGGCCGACGATCGCGTACGGGCCGATCTCGACGCTCTCGTCGATCTGCGCGCCCGGCTCGATCACGGCCGTGGAATGGATCCTGCTCATGCGCGGTTGCCTCTCTTGGTCAGTCCTGCCTCGGTGGTGATGGCGCGCGGCGCTCAGGGCGCGGCGTCGGCCGACTTCACCGTGCACATCAGTTCGGCCTCGGCGGCCACCTTGCCGTCGACTTCGGCGGTCGCCTTGAACTTCCAGATGCCGCGGATGTAGCGCTCGAACTTCACGTTCAGGATCAGCTGGTCGCCCGGCTCGACCACGCGCTTGAAGCGCGCGCCGTCGATGCCGACGAAGTAGTACAGCGACTTGCCCGGATCCTTCGGCTGTTCCTCGCTGAAGGTCAACAGCGCCGCGGCCTGCGCCAGCGCCTCGATGATCAGCACGCCCGGCATCACCGGGCGCTGCGGGAAATGCCCCTGGAAGAACGGCTCGTTGATGGTCACGTTCTTCAGGGCTTTGATGCTTTCGTGCGGGGTGAGTTCGAGCACGCGGTCGACGAGCAGAATCGGATAACGATGCGGCAGCAGCGTGAGGATCTTGTGGATGTCGAAATTGATTTGTTCGATGCTCATGATGGTTCGTCTCACGCAATGCTGCGCGGTGGTGACTGCAAATGCTGATAGGGGCCGCCCCAGGCGGCGCGGCCCTCTCTGACTCGCGCGCGGGCCGCTGGTCTCAGCCGCCCGTCGCGCCCGATTCGACCTTCAGTCCTGCGCGGGTCCGTCGTTGCGCGCGGCCAGCGCGGTCTCGAGCGAACGAATGCGGTCGCGCAGCTTGTCGAGATTGCGGACGAGCGCCGCGCTGCGGTTCCAGTCGCCGTGCTCGACGGCCGGGAACGCGCTCGTGTACATGCCGGCCTTCGGCAGCGACTTCGACACGCCCGACTGCGCCGTGACGATCACGTAGTCGCCGAGCGTGACGTGGCCGGCGATGCCGACCGCGCCGCCGATCATGCAATGGCGGCCGATATTGGTGCTGCCCGCGATGCCGGCGCAACCGGCGATCACGGTATAGGCGCCGATCCGGCAGTTGTGGGCGATCTGCACCAGGTTGTCGATCTTCACGCACTCCTCGATGACCGTGTCGGCCATCGCGCCGCGATCGATCGTGGTGTTCGCGCCGATCTCGACGTCGGGGCCGATCCTCACGCCGCCGACCTGCGGAATCTTGACCCAGGTGCCGGTACGCGCCTCGCCCTCGCCGACGAAGTCGGGCGCGAAGCCGAAGCCGTCGGAGCCGATCACGGCGCCCGAATGCACGATCGCACGCACGCCGATATCGCAGCCGTGATAGACGACCACGTTCGGGTACAGGCGGGAGCCTTCGCCGATCTTCGTGCCGGCGCCCACGAACACGTTGGCGTCCAGGCGCACGCCCTCGCCGATCACCGCGCCGGCCTCGACCGTCACGTTCGGGCCGATCACGGCGCTGGCCGCGACCTGCGCCGAGGGATCGACGTTCGCGCTCGAATGCACGCCCGAAGGCCGCTTGGGCGCGGCCAGGTCGATGAACATCTGCGCGACGCGCGCGAAATAGGCGTAGGGATTCGGGGTGAGGATGAAGTTGCGGCCCTCGGCGGCCGCGCCGAGCTTCTCCAGGTCGCGCGGCGCGATCAGCACGGCGCCGGCGCGGGTGGTCTCGACCTGGGACAGGTACTTGGGATTGGCGAGGAAGGCGAGCTGGTTCGGGCCGGCCTGGTCCAGCGGCGCGAGGCCGCCGACCTGGCACTGCGGATCCCCGGCGATATCCCCGCCGAATCGTTTGGCGAGTTCGTCTAGCGTCAATGCCATGCGCGCTCCCTCAGTTCAGCGAACCGGTGGGCGAGGCCAGCGCCTTCAGCACCTTGTCGGTGATATCGATGCGCGGGCTGACATACACCGCTTCCTGCACGATCAGGTCGTAGTTCTGCTGCTCGGCGATCTGCTTGATCACCTTGTTGGCCTTGTCCAGCACCGCGGCGAGTTCCTCGTTGCGGCGCTGGTTGAGGTCCTCGCGGAACTCGCGCTGCTTGCGCTGGAAGTCGGTGTCGAGCTGGGCCAGGTCGCGCTGCTTTTGCGCACGATCGGCGGCCGACAGCGACTGGCCGTTCTTGTCGAGCGAATCCGACATCGACTTGAGACGCGCGGCCATGTCCTGCAGGTCCTTGTCGCGCTTCGCGAACTCGGCTTCGAGTTTGGTCTGCGCGGCCTTGGCCGGCGCGGACTCGCGGAGGATCCGGTCGGAATTGACCGCCGCGATCCGAGCGACGTCCTGCGCCTGGGCGGCCGTCGCGCCGAGCGCGGCGGACAGCGCCAGCGCGCACATCACTCGTTTCGAAAACTTACCGGTTAGCAAAATTACCCTCTCGATGCGTTTGGTGTTGCGGTTCCGATCAGAATGCGGTCCCGATCTGGAACTGGAATTTCTGGTACTGGTCGCCTTCGTGCTTCTGCAGCGGGAAACCGAGGCTCAGCTTGAGCGGGCCGATCGGCGAGATCCAGGCCAGACCCACGCCGTAGCCGTAGCGCAGGCCGTTCGCGCCGGTGCTGGTGCCGCCAGGCGCGTTGCCCCAGACGTTACCGCCGTCGAAGAAGGTGAACACGCGCAGCGTGCGGTCGTAGCCGGTGCCCGGCAGCGGGAAGGTCAGCTCGATGTTGCCGACCACCATCTTCGAACCGCCGATCGGGTCGTTGGTCTTCGAGTCGCGCGGGCCGAGCGAGCTCGGTTCGTAGCCACGCACCGAGCCGATACCGCCGGCGTAGTAGTTCTTGAAGATCGGGTAGGCGTTGCCGATACCGTTGCCGTAGCCGCCCTGGAAGTTCAGGCCCAGGATGAAGCCGCGCGCGAACGAGTAGTAGTACTGCGCCTGCACGTCCATCTTGTAGTACTGGATCTTGTCCACCGGCGCGCCGTATTCGGCATTGGCCTGGGTGAAGTAGCCGCGGCTCGGGATCAGCGCGCTGTCACGCGCGTCGCGCGACCAGCCGATGGTCAGCGGCACCGAGTTCGACACGCGGCCGAACTGCTGCACGTAATCCTGGTAGCTCTGCGGCGTATCCGCGTCGACATCGAGGCGGTTCTGCTCGAAGCCCACGCCGAAGAACACCGTGTCGACTTCCGAGAACGGGATGCCGAACTTCATGTCGCCACCGGCCGTGATGATCCGGAAGCTCGAATTGGTCGAGTAGTACAGCGGCTGGTAGGTGCGGTAGAACACGTCGGTGATCCGCTTGATGCCGTCCACCGTGAAGTACGGGTCGACCTGCGTGACCGTCAGCGTGCGGTAGCTGCGCGCCGTGTTGACGTTCACCGACAGGCTGGTGCCGGAGCCGAACACGTTGTCCTGCGAGATACCGGCCGACAGCACCACCTTGTCGGTCGAGGAGAAACCCGCGCCCAGCGTGATCGCGCCGGTCGGCTTCTCGGTCACCTTCACGTTCACGTCGACCTGGTCGCTGGTGCCTTCCACCGGCACCGTGGTGACGTCCACGTCGGTGAAGTAGCCCAGGCGGTTGACGCGATCCTTGGACAGCGCGAGGCGGCTCGAATCGAACCACGAGCTCTCGAGCTGGCGCATTTCACGGCGAACCACCTCGTCGCGCGTGCGGGTGTTGCCGACCACGTTGATGCGGCGCACGTAGACGCGGCGGCTCGGATCGACCACCAGCGTCAGGGCCACCTTGTGCGAGGCCTGGTCGATGTTCGGCTGGGCGTTGACGGTCGCGAAGGCGTAACCGTATTCACCGAGCTTGTCGACGATCGCCTTGGTGGTGGCCTGCAGCTTCTCGGCCGAGAAACGCTCGCCGGCCTTGATCTTGACCAGCTTCTGCAGCTCGGCCTGGCGATCCAGCAGGTTGCCCGAGAGCTGGATGCTCGAGATCGTGTACGGCTCGCCCTCGTGCAGCGAGAGCGTCAGGTACATGTCCTTCTTGTCGGGCGAGATCGAGACCTGGGTCGAATCGATGTTGAATTCGAGGTAGCCGCGATTCAGGTAGTACGAGCGGACGTTTTCCAGGTCGCCGGTGAGCTTTTCCTTCGAGTACAGGTCGTTCTTGGTGTACCAGGAGAACCAGTTCGGCGTCGACAGCTGCATCTCGTTGCGCAGCGTGCTGGTGCTGAAGGTCTTGTTGCCGATGAAGTTGATCTGGCGGATCTTGGCGCTCGGGCCCTCGGCCACCGAGAACAGGATCGAGACGCGGTTGGCGTCGACCGGCGTGATGGTGGTGGTGACCTCGGCGGCGTAGTAGCCGCGCGTGAGGTACTGGCGCTTCAGTTCCTGCTCGGCCTTGTCGACCAGCGACTTGTCGTAGTAGCGGCCTTGCGACAGGCCGACCGCGCGCAGCGCCTTGGTCAGGTTGTCCTTGTCGAATTCCTTGATGCCGGTGAAGTCGATCGACGAGATCGCCGGGCGCTCCTGCACCTGCACGATCACCACGCTGCCTTCGGTAGCGATCTTCACGTCATTGAAGAAGCCCGTCGCGTAGAGCGCGCGGATTGCTTCGGATGCCTTGTCGTCCGTGAAGGTGTCGCCCTGCTTGATCGGCAGGTAGGCGAACACGGAACCGGCTTCGACACGCTGCAAGCCCTCGATCTTGATATCCTGCACGACGAACGGCGACGTCGCGTGGGCTGCGAGTCCGTGCACGGCGAGCGCCGCGGCGGCTACAGTCTTGGGTACGAAGCGATGAGGTTTGAACAACGTGCATCCCCAGTATTTAAGCTTGCATCAGATCCGGCGACGGCCCTCGCAGCCCTCGCCCGACGCTTCAAGAATGGATTAAACGAGACAGATCGTTGAACAGCGCGATCGCCGACAGCGCGACGATGCAGATCAACCCCGCTCTTTGCAGAATCAGTTGCCAGCGCTCGGAAACGGCCTTCCCGGTCGCGGCTTCAACCAGATAATATAACAGATGCCCCCCGTCCAAAACCGGAATCGGCAGCAAGTTCAGCACGCCGAGACTGATGCTGACCAGCGCCAGAAAGGACAGGAAGGCTGATAATCCGAGCCGCGCGCTCTTGCCCGCGTAGTCCGCGATGGTCACCGGTCCCGACAGGTTCTTCAGCGACGCCTCCCCGGTCAGCATCCGCCCGAACATCTTCAGCGAGTACACCGAAATGCCCCAGGTGCGGCGCACGCCCAGCTCGGCGCTCTCGAGCAGGCCGTAGCGCACGTCCACGGTGGGCGTGTGCATCGCCAGCGCCGCGCCGATCCGGCCGACCTGCGCGCCGTTCGCGCCGGGCGTGGCATCGCGCTCCGCATGCGGCACGATGCTCAGCGTGCGCTCGACGCCGCCGCGCGAGATCCGCAGCGCGAGCGGACGGCCCGCATGCGACTTGATTGTGTCGATGAAGCGACCCGAGCCGATCACCGGCTTGCCGTCGAGCGCGACGATGCGGTCGCCCGGCTGCAGCCCGGCCTGCTCGGCCGCGCTGCCCGGCGTGACCGCCGAGATCGACAGCGCCCCGCCGCCGGGCTCGAAGCCGAGCTTCGACATGTAGTCGTCGTCGGCCGAGCGCTGGTCGAAGCCGCCCAGGTCGACGTGGAAATCGTAGGTCGCCCCGCCGGTGCGGCCGCCCAGGATCACCTGGCGATGGTCGATGGTCGCGCCGAGCAGCTTCCAGCGCAGGTCCGACCAGGAGCGCACCGGCTCGGCCGCGCCGCCTTGCGCGTCGCGGATCGAGACGATGGTTTCGCCGCCGTCGAAGCCGGCGCGCGCGGCCACCGTGTCGGCGGCCGGCGCCGCGACCACCGCCGCCGGCTCGGTCACGCCGGTGGCGAACACCGTGGAGAACAGCAGGATCGCGAGCAGGAAGTTGGCGATCGGCCCGGCCGCGACGATCGCGATGCGCTTCCACACCGACTGGCGGTTGAAGGCCTGGGGCAGGTCGGCCGGCGCGATGCCCTCGGGGCCCGGATCGCGCTCGTCGAGCATCTTCACGTAGCCGCCCAGCGGCAGCGCCGACAGCGTCCATTCGGTGCCGGTGCGACGACTGGTGTGCCGCACCAGCACCGTGCCGAAGCCGATCGAGAAACGCAGCACCTTCACGCCGCAGAGGCGCGCGATGCTGTAATGACCGTATTCGTGGACGACGACCAGCACGCCGATCGCCACTGCAAACGCTACCAGCTCGATCAGCACGTTCATGCGCCCCTCTCGCTCAGGCTACGCGCTCCGCGCGCGGAACAGGCAGTTTCGCGATCACCGCGGCGGCCTCGCGGCGCGCCTCGGCATCGGCCGCCAGCACGTCGTCGAGACCGTCCGGCTCGCGATTCGTCAGATGATTGAGCACCGTATCGACCGTGCTCGCGATATCCATGAAGCCGATCCGGCGCTCCAGGAAGGCCTCCACCGCCAGCTCGTTGGCGGCGTTGAGCACCGTGCTGGCCACTCCGCCCGCGTCGAGCGCCTGGATCGCCAGGGCCAGGCAGGGGAAGCGCTGGAAGTCCGGCTTCTCGAAGTTCAGGGTGGCAATCTGGGCCAGGTCGAGCTGGGCGACGCCGGCGTCCACGCGCTCCGGGAAGGCCAGCGCATGCGCGATCGGCGTGCGCATGTCGGGGTTGCCCAGCTGCGCGAGCACCGAGCCGTCCTTGTACGAGACCAGCGAATGGATCACGCTCTGCGGATGGATCAGCACCTCGATGCGCTGGCTCGGCAGGCCGAAGATCCAGTGCGCCTCGATCACCTCCAGGCCCTTGTTCATCATGGTGGCCGAATCCACCGAGATCTTGCGGCCCATCGACCAGTTCGGGTGCTTGCAGGCCTCGTCCGGCGTGACGTCGACCAGGGTGGCCGGCTCGCGGGTGCGGAACGGGCCGCCCGAGGCGGTCACGATGATCTTGGCGATGCCGCCGTGCTCGGCGATGTCGCGCGGCATGCACTGGAAGATCGCGTTGTGCTCGCTGTCGACCGGCAGCAGGATCGCGCCATGGTCGCGCACCGCGTCCATGAAGATCGAGCCCGACATCACCAGCGATTCCTTGTTGGCCAGCAGGATGCGCTTGCCGGCGCGCGCGGCGGCCAGGCTCGAGGCCAGGCCGGCGGCGCCGACGATCGCGGCGACCACCGTATCGCAGCCGTCGGCCCGGGCGATCTCGACCAGCGCGTCCGGGCCATGGGCGACCTGGGTACGGCAACCGGCCGCGCGCAGCTTGGCCTCGACCGCAGCGGCGGTTTCCGCCGAGCCGACCACGGCCACTTCGGGCCGGAACTTCAGGCACTGCTCGACGAGCTTGTCGCCGTTGCGGTGCGCGCTCAGCGCATAGACCGAGAAGCGGTCCGGGTGACGCGCGACGACGTCGAGCGTGCTGTCTCCGATCGAGCCCGTCGAGCCCAGGATAGTCAGGCGTTTTTGCATGATGAAGATCTAGTGATTAACCGAGCAGCAGCACCGCGAGCGGCAGCACCGGCAGCAGCGCGTCGACCCGGTCGAGCACGCCGCCGTGGCCCGGCAGCAGTCCGCTCGAATCCTTCACGCCGGCCTGCCGCTTGAGCAGGGACTCGAACAGGTCGCCGATCACGCTGTAGGCGACCAGCAGGCTCAGTGCCGCGAACGCGCCCGGCGCGCCGAAGCGCTGCGCGAGCGCTGAAAACAGGGTCGGCTCGAACGCGTGCAGGCCGATCGCCAGGCCCGCGACGATCATCACCGCCAGCCAGCCGCCTGCCGCGCCCTCCCAGGTCTTGCCCGGGCTCACCGACGGGGCCAGCTTGTGCCTGCCGAAGGCCTTGCCCGCGAAGTATGCGCCTATATCGGCCAGCCAGACGACCAGCAGCATCGACAGCACGAAGGGGATGCCGGCCGCGCGCGCAGCCACCACGGCGTGCCAGCAGGCCGCGAAGACCAGCAGGCCAGCCGCCAGCAGGAAGGGTTTCCAGGCGCCGGCGGCCAGCGTGGGCTTGCGCCACAGCGCGAACGGGCCGGCCAGCAGCCAGAACACGCCGGCCGCCTCGACCAGCGGGCGCGAGGGGGCGAAACCGACGCCCAGGCCCATGCTGGCGGCCAGCGCCAGCGCGGCCACCAGCGCGTAGACCACCGAGCCGGCCGCGCCGAGCTTGAGCAGGCGCGCCCATTCCCAGGCGGCGAATACCAGCACGAGGGCGATCAGCGCGCCGAATGCCGCGAGCGGCGCGAACAGCGTCACTGGCAGCAGGATGGCCAGCAGCACGACCGCCGTGATGACACGGGTCTTCAGCATGAAAGGGAGTCGACGTCCTGGGACTGGGGTTCGAGCTGCGCGCTCGTCCGGCCAAACCGGCGTTCGCGATCGGTGTACGACGCCAGCGCATCGGCGAGCGCGGCGGCGTCGAAATCGGGCCAGAACTTGCCCGTGAAATAGAATTCGGTGTAGGCGAGCTGCCAGAGCAGGAAATTGCTGACGCGCTGCTCGCCGCCGGTGCGGATGAACAGGTCCGGCTCGGGCGCGTAGGCCATCGCCAGGTGCTGCGCGAAGGCGGTTTCGTCGACCTCGAGCTCGCGACCCTCGCGCACCGCCTCGGCGATCAGCTTCTTGGTGGCCTGCAGGATGTCCCAGCGGCCGCCGTAGTTCGCGGCGATGGTCAGCGTCAGGCGCGTATTGCGCGCGGTCTTGGTTTCCGCGCGGCGGATCAGCTCGCGGATGCGGGGTTCGAAGCGATCGAGCTCGCCGACCACACGCAGGCGGATGCCGTTCGCATGCAGCTTGCCGACCTCGCGCTCGAGCGCGGTGATGAACAGGCGCATCAGGAACGACACCTCGTCGTTCGGCCTGCGCCAGTTCTCGGAGCTGAAGGCGAACAGCGTCAAGTATTCGACGCCGGCGCGCGCGCACCCTTCCACCACCGAGCGCACCGCGTCGACGCCGCGGGTATGCCCCGCGACGCGCGGCAGCCGGCGCTCGGTGGCCCAACGGCCGTTGCCGTCCATGATGATCGCGATATGACGTGGCACGGCGGCGACGTCGGGCACGCGAACGGTAGAGCTGGTATAAGTCATGGCCGCTGAGACAGTAACCGAGGGAAAAAGTGCGACGCGCGCATCGCGCGTCAGACCGTCATGATCTCGGCTTCTTTGGTCTGCGCGAGCTTGTCGATCTCGGCGACGTGCTTGTCCGTCAGCTTCTGGACGTCGTCGCTGGCGCGGCGCTCGTCGTCTTCCGAGATTTCCTTGTCCTTGACCAGCTTCTTGAGCTGCTCGTTGGCATCGCGACGCAGGTTGCGTACCGCCACCTTGGCCGTCTCGGCCTCGCTCTTGACCACCTTGGCCAGCTCGCGGCGGCGCTCTTCCGTCAGCGCCGGCATCGGCACGCGGATGGCATCGCCCGAGGTTGCCGGGTTCAGGCCCAGGTCCGATTCGCGGATGGCCTTCTCGACCTTCGCCACCATCGGCTTTTCCCAAGGCTGCACGCTGATCGTGCGCGCATCGGCCAGCGTCAGGTTGGCGACCTGCGAGATCGGCACCATCGAGCCGTAGTAGTCGACCTGCACGTGATCGAGCAGGCCGGTATGCGCGCGGCCGGTACGGATCTTTGCCAGATCGTTCTTGAACGCTTCGATCGAGCGTTGCATCTTCTGCTCGACGCCCTTCTTCACTTCAGCGTGACTCATTTCAACCTCCGAACCTTCGAACCTTCAAAACGACACAGGCCGGCATCCCGCCGGCGGCGTCATGCCAGGCCTGTATCGGCGTGAGTTTACACGTGGACGAGCGTACCCTCGTCCTCGCCCTGCACGATACGCTTGAGCGCACCGGGCTTGTTGATCGAGAACACCCGGATCGGCAGCTTCTGGTCGCGGCACAGCGCGAAGGCGGTGGCGTCCATCACCTGCAGATTGCGGCCGATCGCCTCGTCGAAGCTGATCGAGGTATAGCGCGTGGCCGACGGATCCTTCTTCGGATCGGCGGTGTAGACGCCGTCCACCTTGGTGGCCTTCAGCACCACTTCCGCGCCCACTTCCGAGCCGCGCAGCGCGGCGGCCGTGTCGGTCGTGAAGAACGGGTTGCCGGTACCGGCCGCGAAGATCACCACGCGGCCTTCCTCGAGCTGGCGGATCGCGCGGGGCCGGATGTACGGCTCCACCACCTGGTCCATGCGCAGCGCCGACTGCACGCGCGCCTCGATACCGGCGTGGCGCATCGCGTCCTGCAGCGCCAGCGCGTTCATCATCGTCGCCAGCATCCCCATGTAGTCGGCCGTGGCGCGGTCCATGCCGGCCGCGCCGCCCGCCACGCCGCGGAAGATGTTGCCGCCGCCGATCACGACGGCCAGCTGCGTGCCGAGGCGCACCACCTCGGCGACGTCCGCCACCATCCGCTCGATCGTCGCGCGATTGATGCCGAAGGCATCGTCGCCCATCAGCGCTTCGCCGGAAAGTTTGAGGAGGACGCGTTTATAGGCATTGGGCATAGGGGCTTCCAAGCGACGAGAGGATGACAAGCACGAACTGTAGGGGCGAAATACTGATTCGGGCAAGCGCCGCCAAATTGCCACCCGGAAACCGGGCGCCAATCCGCGGCGCTGCCGAAGCGCGGCGGAGCGGGCGCCCGCCGCGGGTCCAACGATGCTGCGATACGGCTTACTGCTGCTTGGCTGCCGCGACTTGCGCCGCCACTTCGGCCGCGAAGTCGTCCTGGCGCTTCTCGATGCCTTCGCCGACCACGAACAGCGAGAACTTTTGCACTGCAGCATTGGCTGCCTTGAGCATCTGTTCGATCGTCTGCTTGTCGTTCTTCACGAACGGCTGGTTCAGCAGCGAGACTTCCTTCAGGTACTTCTGGACGCTGCCGTCGACCATCTTGGCGACGATCTCGGCCGGCTTGCCCGATTCGGCGGCCTTCTGCTCGGCCACGCGGCGTTCCTTCTCGATCAGTTCGGCCGGCACTTCGTCGGCCGACAGCGAAACCGGCTTCATGGCCGCGACGTGCATCGCGACGTCCTTGCCGACCTGCTCGTCCGCGCCGGTGTACTCGACGATCACGCCGATGCGGCTGCCGTGCAGGTAGGTGGCGATCTGGTTGGCGGTCTCGAAGCGCACGAAGCGGCGGATCGAGATGTTTTCGCCGATCTTGCCGACCAGGGCCAGGCGCACTTCGTCGACCGTCTTGCCGTCCAGCGGCAGGGCCGACAGGGCAGCCACGTCAGCCGGGTTCTGGGCCGCGACGAGTTCCGCGACGGTCTTGGCGAAGGCCAGGAAGTCGTCGTTCTTGGCGACGAAGTCGGTTTCGCAGTTCAGCTCGACCAGGGCGCCGGCGCCGTTGCCGACGAAGGACGAGACCACGCCTTCGGCCGTCACGCGCGATGCTGCCTTGCTGGCCTTGTTGCCGAGCTTCACGCGCAGCAGTTCCTCGGCCTTGCCCAGGTCGCCGTCGGCTTCCGTCAGCGCCTTCTTGCATTCCATCATCGGCGCGTCGGTCTTCGCGCGCAGTTCTGCCACCATGCTTGCGGTAATTGCCGCCATCATTCGCTCCTTGGGTCTGTATTCACGACGCCGCCCTTCGACATGGGCGGCGGGGATTCGTTTCCGGCGATTCGCATCGGATGCCGCGGCATTCGATGCTCGCCCCGGCAACGCGACTTAAAAAAAGGGGGCCTGTTGAGAGCCCCCTTTTTGCGCCGGCTCGGGACCGGTTACGCGTTCTCTTCGACGTACTCGTCGTCGCCGCGCACCGCCTGGACCACTTCGTTGACCGCGTTGGCACGGCCTTCGAGGATCGCGTCGGCCACGCCTTCGGCGTACAGCGCGACAGCCTTGCTCGAGTCGTCGTTACCCGGGATCACGTAGTCCACGCCTTCCGGCGAGTGGTTCGTATCGACCACGGCGATGACCGGCACGCCCAGCTTGTTCGCTTCGGTGATGGCAATCTTGTGGTAGCCGACGTCGACCACGAAGATCGCGTCCGGAATGCCGCCCATGTCCTTCACGCCGCCGATCGACTTCTGCAGCTTGGCGATTTCGCGTTCGAACAGCAGCGCTTCCTTCTTGCTCATCTTCTCGGTTTCACCCGATTCGACGGCCGCTTCCATGTCCTTCAGGCGCTTGATCGATACCTTCAGCGTCTTGAAGTTGGTCAGCATGCCGCCGAGCCAGCGCGCGTTGACGAACGGCATGCCGGCGCGCTGCGCTTCCTGAGCGATCGTGTCGCGCGACTGACGCTTGGTGCCGACGAACAGGATCGTGCCCCGATTTGCCGACAGCTGGCGCACGTACTTCTGTGCGTCCGTGAACATCGGCAGCGTCTTTTCGAGGTTGATGATGTGAATCTTGTTGCGATGACCGAAAATGAACGGGGCCATCTTCGGGTTCCAGAAGCGCGTTTGGTGACCGAAGTGGACACCGGCTTCCAGCATTTGGCGCATCGTGACTGCCATGAGAGTAATTCTCCGCTAGGGTTGGGTCTTAAGCCGGCTGCCGTATCGCGGCGAATGGCACGCGACACCCAGGGTGCGCCGGCTTGCGATTCGGCACGTGCGAACACCGCGCGTGCCGGTCAGCCCGGACCTGCTTTCCCCATGCCGGATCACATGAATCGAGCATGAATTGAAAGTAGAGCCAGACTTAGCCAGCGAGTATAGCACGCCGGAATGACCGCTCTCAAGTCACCCATGTCTTTGCCGAATCCTTTGCCGCGCCGCTCGCCATTCGGGGAAACCCTGCGCGCCGACCAGTCCGTTCGCCGTCGAGCGACCACGTTCGGGCACCGATTCCGCCGCCGCCGCACCGGGCCCGCGCGCCGCCGCGAATCCCCTGCACCACCGTGAAACCCAAGCCGGACAAGCCCAACAAGGGCTGCGACCACCTCCAGAAGGTGCGATAATCCCGTAATTCCACGCATTCCTCGCAGGCAAGACCCATGGCCATCACGATCAAGACCGACCACGATATCGAGCAGATGCGCGTCGCCTGCCGGCTGGCGAGCGAGGTGCTCGACTACATCACGCCGTTCGTGGTCGCCGGCACCACCACCGGCGAGATCGATCGGCTCTGCCACGAGTACATGACCAAGGTGCAGGGCACCGTGCCGGCACCGCTGAACTACCAGCCGCCCGGCTACCCGCCCTATCCGAAGGCGATCTGCACCTCGGTCAACGACGTGATCTGCCACGGCATTCCCGGCGACAAGGTGCTCAAGAACGGCGACGCGCTCAATATCGACATCACCGTGATCAAGAACGGCTATTTCGGCGACACCAGCCGGATGTTCCTGGTCGGCGAGGGTTCGATCCTCGCCAAGCGCCTGATCCAGACCACCTACGAATGCATGTGGCTCGGCATCGAGCAGGTTAAGCCGGGCGCGCACCTGGGCGATATCGGCCACGCCATCCAGAAGCACGCCGAAGGGCGCGGCTACAGCGTGGTGCGCGAATACTGCGGGCACGGCATCGGCACGGTGTTCCACGAGGATCCGCAGGTGGTGCACTACGGCCGCCCCGGCACCGGCATCGAGCTGGTGCCCGGCATGATCTTCACGATCGAGCCGATGATCAACGCCGGCAAGCGCGACATCCGCACCATGCCGGACCAGTGGACCGTGAAGACGCGCGACCGCAGCCTGTCGGCGCAGTGGGAACATACCGTGCTGGTCACGCCGACCGGCCACGAGGTGCTGACCGTCTCGGCCGGCACGCCGGCCCGCCCCGCGCTCGACGCGGTGGCGGCCTGAGGATCGATTGCCGGGCGCGGTTCGCCGCGCCCGCCTTGCTGTTGGCCTGACCCGGCTTGCCCGACCCGATTCGTCCCGCGCGCCGGCGCGAGTCGCCCGCCACTGGCCGGGCCCACGCCACCGCGCCTTGGTTTCACCTGTCACACCCGCCCCGCCACTCATGAGCGTTCCTGCCCTCACCGCCACCGAAGCGCCGTCGCACAAGGCCGAATTCCGCGCCGTCAAGGCCGAGCTGATCGCGCGCTTTCGCGCCGCGACCCAGGTCGAGGCGCTGATGCGCGCGCTCTCGCGGGCCACCGACGAAGCGCTGCGCCAGCTCTGGACCGATTGCGACCTGCCCGGCTCGCTGGCGCTGGTCGCCGTCGGCGGCTTCGGGCGCGGCGAGCTCTCGCCGCATTCCGACGTCGACATCCTGGTGCTGCTGCCCGATGCGCACGGCGGCGAGTTCGACGCGCGCATCGAGCGCTTCATCGGCATGGCCTGGGATCTCGGGCTGGAGATCGGCAGCAGCGTGCGCACGGTCGGCGAGTGCATCGACGAGGCCGCGCAGGACGTCACGGTGCAGACCTCCCTGCTGGAGGCGCGCCGCATCACCGGCAGCCTGACGCTGTTCAAGCGCGCGGTGGCGCGCTACCGCGAGGCGCTCGACCCGCGCGCCTTCTTCCAGGCCAAGGTGCTGGAGATGCGCCAGCGCCACGCCAAGTTCCAGGACACGCCCTACAGCCTCGAGCCGAACGTGAAGGAAAGTCCCGGCGGCCTGCGCGACCTGCAGACGATCCTCTGGATCGCGCGCGCAGCCGGCTTCGGCAATAGTTGGCGCGAGCTCGACACGCGCGGGCTGATCAGCGCGCGCGAGGCGCGCGAGCTGCGCCGCAACGAGGCCTTCCTGAAGGCGCTGCGCGCGCGCCTGCACGTGATCACCGGGCGCCGCCAGGACATCCTGGTGTTCGACCTGCAGACCCAGGCGGCCGAGAGCTTCGGCTACGTGCCGACCCCGGCCAAGCGCGCCAGCGAGCAGCTGATGCGCCGCTACTACTGGGCCGCCAAGGCCGTCACCCAGCTCGCCACGATCCTGATCCAGAACATCGAGGCGCAGTTGTTCCCGGCCACCAGCGGCATCACGCGGGTGTTGTCGCCGGGCCGCTTCGTCGAGAAGCAGGGCATGCTCGAGACCGTCTCCGACGATGTGTTCGAGCAGCATCCCGACGCGATCCTCGAGGCCTTCCTGCTCTACGAGACCACCCGCGGCGTGAAGGGCCTGTCGGCGCGCACGCTACGCGCGCTCTACAACTCGCGCGACGTGATGAACGGCGCCTGGCGCCGCGATCCGCGCAACCGCGAGACCTTCATGAAGATCCTGCAGCAAAACGAAGGCATCACGCATGCGTTCCGGCTGCTGAACCAGACCAGCGTGCTGGGCCGCTACCTGCTCAACTTCCGCCGCATCGTCGGGCAGATGCAGCACGACCTCTACCACGTGTACACGGTCGACCAGCACATCCTGATGGTGCTGCGCAATATCCGCCGCTTCGCGGTGGCCGAGCACGCGCACGAATATCCGTTCTGCAGCCAGCTGATCGCGAACTTCGAGCGGCCCTGGGTGCTCTACGTGGCGGCGCTGTTCCACGACATCGCCAAGGGCCGCGGCGGCGACCACTCCAAGCTCGGCATGGCCGACGCGCGGCGTTTCTGCCGCGAGCACGGCATCACCGGCGACGATGCCGCGCTGGTGGTCTGGCTGGTCGAGCATCACCTGACCATGAGCCAGGTCGCGCAGAAGCAGGACATCAGCGATCCCGAGGTGGTCAAGCGCTTCGCCGGCCTGGTCGGCAACGAGCGCTGGCTGACCGCGCTCTACCTGCTGACCGTGGCCGATATCCGCGGCACCAGCCCGAAGGTCTGGAACACCTGGAAGGGCAAGCTGCTGGAGGATCTGTACCGCGCCACCAGCGCGGTGCTCGGCGGCGCGCGGCCCGACACGCATTCCGAGCTGCAGACGCGCCGCGACGAGGCGCTCGCGCTGCTGCGGCTGGAGACCGTGCCCGACGACGTGCACCAGCCGCTGTGGGACCAGCTCGACGTCGGCTACTTCCTGCGCCACGACGCGGCCGACATCGCCTGGCAGACGCGCGTGCTGTACCGGCACGTGCATGCCGAGACGGCGATCGTGCGCGCGCGGCCCTCGCCGGTGGGCGACGCGCTGCAGGTGCTGGTCTACGTCAAGGACCGCTCGGACCTGTTCGCGGGCATCTGCGCCTACTTCGACCGCAACGGCCTGTCGGTGCTCGATGCGCGCATCAGCACCACCCGCCACGGCTACGCGCTCGACAATTTCATCGTCACGCGCTCCGAGCGCGACGTGCAGTATCGCGATATCGCCAACCTCGTCGAACAGCAGCTCGCCGACCGGCTGTCCAGCCCGGCGCCGCTGCCCGAACCGTCGAAGGGCCGCCTGTCGCGCCTGTCGCGCACCTTCCCGATCACGCCCCGCGTCGACCTGCGCGCCGACGAGCGTGGTCAGTACTACATCCTGTCCGTGTCCGCCAACGACCGGCCGGGCCTTCTCTATTCGATCGCGCGCGTGCTGGCCGAGCACCGGGTCGGCGTCCATGCGGCGCGGATCAATACGCTCGGCGAGCGCGTCGAGGACGTGTTCCTGCTCGACGGCGCCGGCCTGTCCGACAACCGTTTGCAGATCCAGGTCGAAACTGAATTGCTGCGCGCGATCGCAGCCTGAGTGAAATCCAGCGTTTATGCGCACCAAACTGACAATCAAGAATCCCCGCCCGGCATCGCCGCCAGTTTCATCGTCAAACGCGGCTGAACCAACATCGGCCGCCGCGCCGGATTGGGCCACGGCGATCCGGTGGGCCGAAACCCGGATGCGGACCCGGGCTCGCACCTTGACGGCCGGA
>NZ_VWWK01000050.1:0-40501 GCF_011753035.1 Burkholderia sp. Ax-1720
CCGTGCCGCTGGCGTCGGCGGCCGAGGCGGCCGACGTGTGGGCGGCGCCCGCGAGCGCGAGCGTCAGGGCGGTCGCGTGCAGCGGCCGGCGCGCCGCCATGCGGCGCCGGGATGGTCTGTTGGTTGGCATCGGGTCGAAATCGCGGTGGGTCGGTCGGCATGGTGCGATCGCACGCATGACCGGATGCGGATAGTAACGGTAATGAGAATGGTTATCAATCTCGAAATAATGACGGTCGGCGTGCGCGCGACTGCAACGGAATCGGGGGAAGCGAGTGCGCGGGCCCGTGCGACAAGGCTGGGCGGCGGCCGCGAGGAGATTGGGGACGGCGGGGGGAAAAGCGTGGGTGGGGAGGTTCGTGGCGCCCGACAGGGGTTCGGGTGCCGCTCCAGCCTGGTGCCGGCGCGCCCGCCCTGGGGGCGGGGCGCGCCGGCGCCGCCGGGCCGGTCAGGCGAAGATCGCCCGGATGCGCTGGAAGCAGCGCACCAGCAGCGGCTTGCGGTCGTCGAGGTCGAGCATCGCTTCGTAATGCGTGCGCGATTCGTCGACGTGCGGGAGTTGCGACAGCAGAAGGCCGAAATTCATGATGAGGCTCCGTGCGGCGGACGCTCGGTCTCGCCGCTTCAGCGGGCGCGGGCCTCTGCCGCCTGATGGCAATCCCGGGGATGCCGGGTCAGACGGCCGGATGCTCGCCGCGCCCAGTTGGGTAAAGGGTCTTGCGGCATAAGGGGCAACTGGGGCAACTGTCGCTGTTCATGGCGGGCTCCTGGTCGGTTGGCCATCGCGGCGGGCGGCGCCGGCGCCGGCCCGGGAAAGGGCGCGCGCGGGCACGGGCCGCCGGACGGCGGGACCGGATCGCGTACGCAAGGAGGGCGTGGCGCGTTCCGGCGCTTCAGCGATGCACGAGGAGGGGACTGCGGATACTGCCGCGCGCACCGTTTGCCTGGTCGGCGAACGGCAGCGTGAGACGGGGCTGGCGTCGGTCGATCAGGCGGAAATGTCGTGGGAAGGTCGACAACTGCTGGCGTCCAAGACGTCGGCTCCGAAAGTGAGGATTCGCGATTCTAGAGAGCCCGGCGAAGCCGCGTCAAGCCCGGCCGGCCGGGCTTCCTGTGGATTTTTGTGCAGGGCATGCTGGCGAGGTTCGCCGACGGCGCGGGCGGCGCGCCGTGGAGCCGCCCGCGCCGACGCGGTATGCTTCGGGCCGCCGCCGGAAGCACCCGGCCGTCGGCGGGTTTTTGCCGCCCTGAGCATTTGCCCTGCATCGGCCTTTCATCGGGCCCGTTTTGCCGCGACTCCCACCTTCGCCTGACCGAGATGCCACCGAATTCCTCACCTGCCGCCCCCGGCGCCGTCGCCTCCACCGCCTCGCCGGAGCCCGTCTCGCGCTATGCCTGGAAGGCGCTCGCCGGCTCGGCGATCGGCTACGCGATGGACGGCTTCGACCTGCTGATCCTCGGCTTCATGCTGCCGGCGATCTCGGCCGCGCTGAAGCTCGACGCCGGCCAAGCCGGCGCGCTGGTGACCTGGACCCTGGTGGGCGCGGTGGCGGGCGGCCTGATCTTCGGCGCGCTGGCCGACCGTCATGGCCGCGTGCGCGTGCTGACCTGGACCATTGCCCTGTTCGCGGTGTTCACCGGCCTGTGCGCGCTGGCCCAGGGTTTCGCCGACCTGCTGGTCTATCGCACCATCGCCGGCGTCGGGCTGGGCGGCGAATTCGGCATCGGCATGGCGCTGGCCGCCGAGGCCTGGCCGGCCGCCAAGCGGGCGCGCGTATCGTCCTATGTCGCCCTGGGCTGGCAATGCGGGGTGCTGCTGGCCGCGCTGCTCACGCCCACCCTGCTGCAATGGATCGGCTGGCGCGGCATGTTCGCGGTCGGCATGCTGCCGGCGCTGGTGGCCTGGCAGTTGCGCAATCGCCTGCACGAGCCCGAGCCCTTCGTGCGCACGCGGCAGCCGGGGCGGGCGCCGGGCTTCGGCGCGCGTTTGCGCATGCTGTTCGCCGATGCGCGCACGGCACGCACCAGCCTCGGCATCGTGATCCTCTGCGCGGTGCAGAACTTCGGCTACTACGGGATCATGATCTGGCTGCCGACCTTCCTGTCGAAGCGGCTGGGGTTCTCGCTGACGAAGTCGGGCATGTGGACCGCGGTGACGGTGCTCGGCATGATGGCGGGCGTCTGGGCCTTCGGGCAACTGGCCGACCGCATCGGCCGCAAGCCGACCTTCCTGCTCTACCAGGCGGGCGCGGTGGTGATGGTCTGCGTCTATGCGCGGCTGAGCGACCCGGCCGTGATGCTATGGGCCGGCGCGCTGATGGGGATGTTCGTGAACGGCATGGTGGGCGGCTACGGCACGCTGATGTCGGAAGCCTATCCGACCGCCGCGCGCGCCACCGCGCAGAACGTGCTGTGGAACCTGGGCCGCGCGATCGGCGGCTTCGGGCCGCTGGCGGTGGGCGCGCTGGCGGCGCGCTATTCGTTCACGGTGGCGATCGCGGCGCTGGCCGCGCTCTATGTGCTCGATATCGTCGCCACGCTGGTGCTGATTCCGGAGCTGAAGGGGCGGGCGCTCGACTGAGTCGCGCGTCCGTCGTTCGGCGCTGGTGCTTCAGGCATCCAGCGCTTCAGGCATTCGCCGGCTCAAGCATCCGGCGCTTCGGGCGGCCAGCACCTCAGGCGTCAAGCACCTCAAGCGCCAATCGCCCCCCTCAGGCATCCGCCTCGGGCGAGCCGGCGTCGATGCCGAGTTCGCCTGCCATCCGCTCGACCAGCGCGCGCAGCCGCGCGACTTCCTCGGCGAGCCGATCGTGATCCTCGCGCAGGGCATCGAACTCGGCCGTCGACAACCCCTCCACGGCGCCGCCCTCGCTGCCCGCGCGCGGCGCGGCATACGCGCCGACGTCCACTTCCCCGCAAAGCAGGTGCATCCAGCGGCTTTCGCGCGCGCCGGGCGCGCGCGGCAGCTTGACGACCAGCGGCGTGGCGCGCTCGGCGAGTTCCTCCAGGAAACCTTCCACCGACGACACGTCGGCGAAGCCGTGCAGGCGCGCCGAATTCAGGCGCAGCTCGGCCGGCGTCTGCGGGCCGCGCAGCAGCAGCACGGTCAGCAGCGCGACGGCCTGGCTCGGGATGCCGAGCACGCGGTTCAGGTTGTGCTCGAAGCGCGGCACGCGGCTGCTGCTGCCCTCGAACACCAGGCTGACCAGCTTCAGCTCCTCGATCGCGCTGAGCACCTCGGCCTCGCTCGCGTTCATCACGGGCGCGCGCGCGGTCTTCTGGTTGCAGCCGGCCGTCAGCGCGTTCAGCGAGAGCGGGTAGGTATCGGGCACGGTGTGCTGCTTCTCGATCAGCACGCCGACGATGCGGGCTTCGAGGGCGGTGAGCGCACGCAGGGCGCGCGGGGCGGGAGTGTCGTTGGGCGTGTTCATCGTGCGGGAGGGATGGAATCGGAGGAAGGCGGATGAAAGCGTTGCCGCGATGATATACGCTTGCGGGCGTTCCGCTAAGCCCGACGCGCCGGCGCCTAGCGGAACGCCCGCATCTGCCCCGTCATCATCTGCAGCATCTTGTTGGCGGCCACCGAGAGCTTGCGGCCCACGCGCGTGACCATGTGCGCCTCGGCGTTCTCTAGGATCGGATGCGCGATCTCGATCGCGAACAGCTCCCTGGCCTGCAGCTCGGCGGCCACCGCGAAGGCCGGCATCACCGAGATGCCGAGCCCCGACTTCACGAACTCCTTGAGGATCGCGAAGGAGTTGGTGGTGACGATCGGCCCGAGCCGCACGCGCTCGGCATATTCCACGGCCTCCATCATCTGCCGCGTGCCGTAGGACGGGTGGGTGGCCGCCAGCGGGTAGGTGGCGAGCTGCTGCACCGTCAGCACCTTGTGGCCGCGGCGCGGGAAATCCGGGCCGACGATCGCCATCATCGGCTGCCGCTTGGAGGCGCGCGACACCAGCTTGGGCTCGGTGGGCGGGTTGTAGACCAGGCCGATCTCGCCCTCGTCGTTCGAGATCTTGCGGATCACGTCGTTGGTGCTGCCCACGTCGAGATTGACGCGGATCCCCGGGAACTGCCGGCAGAACTGCTGCATCGGCCCGGCCAGCAGGTCCGAGACGAAACCCTCGCCGAGCACCAGGCTGACCTGGCCGGTCTTGAGCCCGCGCAGCTCCTGCAGGCGCGAGATCAGGTCGTCGCGGTGCGCGAGCTGCTCGCGGAAATACTCGATCACGCAGCGGCCCGCCTCGGTGGGCGTCACGCCGCGCGCGTGGCGCTCCACCAGGGTGGCGTCGAGCTCCTTCTCCAGCAGCCCGATCTGGCGGCTCACGGCCGAGGGCGCCACGTCGAGCCAGTCGGCCGCGGCGCGGATCGTGCCGCAGCGCACCGCCTCGTAGAAATAGATGATCCGGCTGTCGGTGAGGGTATCGCTCATGATTCGAGTGTTCTAAAAAAGAGAACAATATCAATATTGGCGTTGATTGATTATACGGATCGCCGGACCGAACATCGTGGCCATGCAAGGCGGGCGCAAGCTGGCGCGCCGCCCTCGAACCAACAGTTATCGGGAGTCGTCGGATGAAAACGGTGGGCGTGATCGGTCTGGGCAACATGGGGCGCGGCATGGCCGGCTCGCTGCGGCGCGGCGACTACACGGTGCTCGGCTACGACGCGGCGCCCGGCGTGGCGCTCGCGCTGGCGGGGCAGGAGGTGTTGTCGGCGCGCGATTCGGTGGCCGAGATCGCCCGCGACGCCGATGTGCTGCTGCTCTCGCTGCCGACCTCGGCGGTGGTCGAGGCGGTGGTGCTGGGCGCCGGCGGCGTGCTCGAAAACGCCAGGCCGGGCACCATCGTGATCGACACCACCACGGCGGACCCCGACAGCACGCGGCGCGTGGCGGCGGCCCTGGCCGAGCGCGGCATCGGCCTGGTCGACGGCCCGGTGAGCGGCGGCCCCAAGGGCGCGGCCACCGCCACCATGACCATGGTGCTGGGCGGCTCGGCCGCCGATATCGAGGCGGTCGAGCCGATCCTCGCGGTGATCAGCGCCAAGCGCGTGCACGTGGGCCCGGTGGGCGCCGGCCATGTCACCAAGCTGCTCAACAACCTGCTGACCGGCGTGCACCTGCTGGCCGCCAGCGAGGCGGTGCGCACTGCGCGCGCGGCCGGCGTCGATCCGGAAAAGCTGGTCGAGGCGCTCAACGGCGGCTCGGGCCGCAACAGCGCCACGCTGACCAACTACCCCACCTGGATCTTCAACGGCAAGTTCGATTCCGGCTTCACCATGAAGCTGATGCGCAAGGACGTGCGGCTCGCGCTGGGCCTGCTCGACCAGTTCGACAGCGTCGCGCCGGTGGCGCGCGAGGCGGCGCGCCTGTGGGCCGCCAGCGAGGAATACGTCGCGGACGGCGAGGACTTCAACCGCATCGTCGACTTCCTCGATCCGGCCTGAGGCCGGGCGGCCCGCGCCGCGATCGAGCCCGACGCCCGACATTCGACGATCCAGACACGGAACCCAGACATGACCCAGCACGCAGACCAGTTGCTCGCCGCCTTCGCGCATTTCTTCCCCGGTGCCGCCACCATCGGCTCGTATATCGACGGCGAACTCGTCGCCGGCCAGGGCGAGCCGATCCAGCTTCACGACGCGGCCACGGGCCAGGCCACGCTCGCCTATCGCGACGCCGGCGCGGCCGTGATCGACCACGCCGCCGAGAGCGCGCGCCGCGCACAGCGCGTATGGTGGGCGCTCACGCATGCCGCGCGCGGCCGCGTGATGCAGGAGGTGGCGCGCGCGATCCGCGCCGAGGCCGAGGCGATCGCGCGGCTGGAGGCGCTCGGCTCGGGCAAGCCGATCCGCGACTGCCGGGGCGAAGTGGCCAAGGTCGCCGAGATGTTCGAGTACTACGCGGGCTGGACCGACAAGTTCTACGGCAGCGTGATCCCGGTGCCGAGCTCGCATCTCAACTACACGCGCCGCGAGCCGGCCGGCGTGGTGCTGCAGATCACGCCCTGGAACGCGCCGGTGTTTACCTGCGGCTGGCAGGTGGCGCCCGCGGTGGCGATGGGCAACGGCGTGCTGCTCAAGCCCTCGGAGCTGACGCCCTTCACCTCGCTGGCGGTGGCGATGCTCGGCGAGCGGGCCGGGCTGCCGCGCGGCCTGGTCAACGTGCTGGCCGGCTTCGGCCATACCACCGGGCAGGCCGCGATCGCGCATCGCGTGGTGAGCAAGGTGGTGTTCGTCGGCTCGCCGGCCACCGGCGCGCGCATCGCCGAGGCCGCCGCGCGCCGCGTGCTGCCCTGCGTGCTGGAGCTGGGCGGCAAGTCGGCCAATATCGTGTTCGCCGATGCCGACCTCAAGCGCGCCGCGCTGACCGCCCAGGCGGCGATCTTCGCCGGCGCGGGCCAGAGCTGCGTGGCCGGCTCGCGCCTGCTGGTGCAGCGTGCCGTCTACGATGAGTTCGTCGCGATGGTGGCCGCTGGCGCGCGGAAGATCCGCGTCGGCGCGCCGCTCGACGATGCGACCGAGGTGGGCCCGATCAACAATCGCAAGCAATACGAGCACGTGATGACGATGATCGAGCGCGGCGTGGCGGCAGGCGCCACGCTCGCCGCCGGCTCGGCCGAGCGCGTCGAGCCGGGCCGCGGCGGCTACTTCGTGGCGCCCACCGTGCTGGCCGGCGTGTCGAACGCGATGGAGGTGGCGCGCACCGAGATCTTCGGGCCGGTGGTGGCCGCCATCCCGTTCGACACCGAGGAGGAGGCGATCGCGATCGCCAACGACACCGAGTTCGGCCTGGCCGGCGCGGCCTGGACCACCGACGTGGCGCGCGCGCATCGCGTGGCCGCGCAGGTGAACGCCGGCACCTTCTGGGTCAACGGCTACAAGACCATCAACGTGGCCTCGCCGTTCGGCGGCTACGGCATGAGCGGCTACGGGCGCTCGAGCGGGGTCGAGGCGCTGTACGAATACACGCAGACCAAGAGCGTCTGGGTCGAGACGGCCGAAGCGCCGCCGACCGCGTTCGGTTATCTGTAACACCGGCCCGCATCCGACGGCAGCCGGGCTTCAAGGGGAGACTCGTCATGGAACACGCACTGGGGATCGAGCGCCGCGAGCTGGGCGGCGCGGCCACCGCCAAGGTCCTGCTCTACGCGGCCGGCATCCTGCTGGTCGCCGAATGGATCGGCTCGTTTACGTTCAAGCTCGGACCGGGCAAGGTCGTGCTGCTGCCGATGATCTGGGCGCTGCTGCTCGGCGCCGCGGTGGGGCTGGCCAGCGCGCGCTGGAACAGCAGCGCGCGCCTCAGCGTGCCCGACCAGTTCTTCGCCGCCGCGATCCTTCAGCCGGCGCTGCTGCTGTTCGTCTCCAAGCTGGGGCTGATGGTGGGCAGCGCGCTGCCCAAGCTGGCCTCGGCGGGCTGGGCGCTGGCCTTCCAGGAGTTCGGCCATTTCGTCGGCACCATCCTGCTCGGCCTGCCGCTCGCGCTGCTGCTCGGCATCAAGCGCGAGGCGATCGGCGCGACCTTCTCGGTGGGCCGCGAGCCTAGCCTGGCGATCATCGGCGAGAAGTACGGCATGGATTCGGCCGAGGGCCGCGGCGTGCTGGCCGAGTACCTGACCGGCACCGTGTTCGGCGCGGTGTTCATCGCCGTGTTCGCGGGCTTCGTGAGCAGCCTCGGCATCTTCGATCCGCTCGCGCTGGCGATGGGCTCGGGCGTCGGCTCGGGCAGCATGATGGCGGCTGCCTCGGGCGCGATCGCCGCGCAGCAGGACCCGGAGACGGCGAAATCCGTGCTCGCCTTCGCCGCGGCCAGCAACCTGATCACCACCACCATCGGCACCTACTTCACGCTGTTCATCTCGCTGCCGCTGGCGGTCTGGGGCTATCGCGTGCTGGAGCCGCTGATCGGCCGCACCACCAAGGCCTCGGCGCAGCCCGAGGCGGCCAGCCCGTCGCTGGGCGAGGTGCGCACCGAGGCGCCCACGCTCGGCTACGGCGGCAAGCTGCTGGCCTGGATCGTGACGGCGGCGATGGCGCTGGTGTGCGACTGGATCGCCCATGGCACCACGCCGCTGGTGGGGCTGCCGGGGATCGCGATCATGGTGGTCGCGACGATCGTCGGCGATGCGCTGGCGCGCGTGACGGGGCGGCGGATTCCGGCGGTCTGCTGGGTGTCGGTGGTGGCGATGTTCCTGACCTCGCCGTGGTGCCCGTGGGCCTCGCAGATCGCCGCGCTCAGCTCGCACAACGATTTCCTCGGCGTGACCACGCCGATGCTGGTGTTCGCCGGGCTGTCGATCGCCAAGGACATCCCCGCTTTCCGCCGGCTCGGCTGGCGCATCGTGCTGGTGTCCTTCGTGGCGAACGCCGGCACCTTCATCGGCGCGACCCTGGTGGCGCAACTGTTCCATATCTGATGTCTCGCGTCGCGGCGGCGGGCGGCACGGGCAGGGCCGGTGCCGCCGTTGCCGTCGCTGCCGCGACGCGAGGACCGACAAGAGCCTTCCCATCCGCATGAAACTGATCGATTCCATCGTCGCGCACGCCGACGAACTGACGGCGATCCGCCGCGATATCCACGCCCATCCCGAGGTCGGCTACGACGTGTTCCGCACCTCGGCGCTCGTCGCCGAGCGGCTCGAGCAATGGGGTTATGCCGTCACGCGCGGCGTCGGCCGCACCGGCGTGGTCGGCACCCTGAAGCGCGGCGGCAGCGCGCGCGCGATCGGCCTGCGCGCCGACATGGACGCGCTGCCGGTGCAGGAGGCCAATACCTTCGCGCATCGTTCGACGGTGCCCGGCGCGATGCACGCCTGCGGCCACGACGGGCACACCGCCATGCTGCTGGGGGCCGCGCGCCATCTGGCGCGGCACGGCGAGTTCGACGGCACCGTGCAGCTGTTCTTCCAGCCGGCCGAGGAAGCGGGCGGCGGCGCGCGCGCGATGATCGAGGACGGGCTGTTCGAGCGTTTCCCGGTGGATGCCGTGTTCGGGCTGCACAACTGGCCCGGCATCGCGGCCGGCGATTTCGCTGTGCGCCCGGGGCCGCTGATGGCTTCCACCAGCCTGTTCCGGATCAACCTGCGCGGCGCCGGCTGCCACGCGGCCATGCCGCACCTGGGGCGCGATCCGGTGTTCGCGGCGGGGCAGGTGCTGAGCGCGCTGCAGGGGATCGTCACGCGCAACCGCAATCCGATCGACGGCGCGGTGCTGTCGGTCACGCAGGTGCACGCGGGCGAGGCGATGAACGTGGTGCCCACCGATGCCTGGCTGGGCGGCACGGTGCGCACCTTCTCCGAGGCCACGCTCGACCTGATCGAGACGCGCATGCGCGCGGTGGTGGCCGCGACCGCCGCAGCCTTCGATTGCGAGAGCGAGGTGGATTTCCAGCGCCAGTATCCGGCGACCGTGAACGACCCCGAGCAGACGGCGCTGGCGGTGGCGGTGATGCGCGAGCTGGTGGGGGAGGCGCATGTGAACGCGGCCGTCGATCCGACCATGGCGGCGGAGGACTTTTCGTTCATGCTGCGCGAGAAGCAGGGGTGTTATGCCTTCCTCGGCAATGGCGTGGGCGATCATCGCGTGCACGGGCACGGCGGCGGGCCTTGCCTGCTGCATAACGCCAGTTACGACTTCAACGATGCTCTGCTGCCGGTGGGGGCGAGTTATTTCGTGCGGTTGGTGGAGCGGGTTTTGGGGCGGTAGGGGCTGATTTTTTGAAGCGATCGTGAGGAGCGAGCGCCGGCGGTGCGATCCCCGGTGGCGCTCGTCGGATAAGTGTTTTCAGTCGTTCGCGGGGGAGCAGTATGGCTCGATGCGAAAATCCTCGACGGGCTCAATGAAGAAGCGGTAGTTGCTTTGGGCAGCCTTCATGATGTCGGGCTGTCCAGAGAGAACGCCGGTGTCCCATGACCGATCGCCGAATATTATCCATTCACCCTGCTCCGGCATGACAACATATTGCTGGCCATTGTCCGCCAGGGAGTCCGCGGGGTTGCCTCCTGGATCACGATTCAAAATTTCGAAGAAATCTTTCTCGGTGTTGTAGCTGTTGTGAACGAATCCCGGGAATTTCTTGAAATTTTCATGAAAATAATTGAATGGATCGGGGTCCAGGATGATTGTCCAGAAACTGGAGTCTCCCTTGATTTTCAGTAGGTGTTGAATCAGCTCGAAAAAATTCGAGGTCCGAAGGTCGGATGATTCGAAGTAAAGCATGGTTTCCCGTCGTTGGGTCCGAAGGGATGTTGTTTCGGACACGGCGCGGCGCCATAGCGGCCTGAAGGTGTTCTCGTCGAGGATGAAGTCGATCATGCTCATGATTTTGGAAGTCGTATTTTAAGGGTGTATTTTCCTGCTCCGCGAGGCGTGAATTCGGCCGTCGGCGGCCCGGTTTTCGAGTATTCCCTGACCGAATACTTCGCGCCGTTTTTTGTGAAAATTTCTACTTTTCCGTTGGTGCTCAGGGTTCTCGTCCAGCCGTCTCTGAGTAAGTTCGCTCCAAATTCCGATTTTGGAACATCGGTAATGATGTTCGTTACGCCGAATCCTTCCGTTTTTTCTACATACATCGACTTTATACGCCCAGGCGGAATTCCCTCCACTTCCGCCGTGGCTGCCGGCTTGCACTTCGCCTTGGCACGTTCGAGCTTCTCGGCCGCCTTCTTCGCGCCCTGACCGATGCCATACCTGATAGCCGGATTCTTGAGGAGCCTCCAGACGAACGCGATGCCGCGCGCCGCGCCGCCAATCCACCTTGCCCGGCTTTCCGGCAACCCTGCCACGAAGTGGCAGTCGTGACAGACCGTCGACATGGGTATCGACCCGTGGCCAGCGAGAGTGCCGGTGCCGAACAGATCGGCTTGCGGCGCGACAGGCGAATCGCCATGGTTGTAGTTATCGATCCACTGGTTGATTTCCTCCTGGCTGATCGGGAGGTCGGGGCCGTCGTCACGACGATAGATGTCATTGCTGCTTGCCACCGTGCCGGTGCGCGAAATCACCCGGCCGTTCGGTGCGAACTCGAATGCGACCTTGAACAGGCGCTGCGTGCCCTTTGGGTCGAATCTCGCATATTGCTTGAACGTGAAGCGGTCGATTCGGCCGCGCAGGTCGTATCGGATCTTGAACTCGCCCGTCGGATTTCTGCCGACCAGGGCGCGGTGCGCGGCGTCGCGCTGCGTGACGCTGGTCGCGTCGAAATGCGAGGCGTTAGCGCCCTGGATTTCGTACGCATTGCCGCCATAGTCACGGATGACGTACCACCGGCGCAGCACGTTCCCTTGGTTCGACTCGACGACCTTGTCGAGGCGGTTCATGTCCGTGTAGCCAAACGCATAGACTGTCGCAACGGCGCCAGGAACTTTCGGTGCGGCGAAACCATTGGCTCCGGTCGCGTCGGTGGTCGGCGTTTCGCTGATGCTCGCGGTGGTTCCGGTGCTGTTGTAGGTGAATGCCTGGATCAGGTTCGGTGAGGCGATCATCGACGGGCGCAGGCTCGTCGCGTCGGCATATCGGATGGACGTGACCGAGGAGCCCGAGCGGTTCGTGACAGTCGCGCTGACGGGACGTCCCGCTTCGTCGTAGCGGTATTCCGAGGTGCCACCGTCGGCGGCTATATCCTTGACGAGACGGCCGGACGCGTCCCATGTACTGCTGGCGTTGCCCGCCGTCGACGTGCTGGTAGTCGGTCGCAGTACGCCGCCGATCGAGGCCATGTTCAGCGTGGTGGTCTGTCCGCTGCCCACGATGGTGGTGGAACCTGGCCGATAGACGAATTGCACGTCGCGGGTCGAGTCGGGATGGTTGACCGAAACCGCGCGGCCCTTGTCGTCATAAGTCCAGGTAGCGATGCGCGCGCCGACCTCGTCGATCTCGCCGGTCAGCGCGTGCTTGAAGCGGGAGTCCTCGTAGACGTAGCGGTAGACGCTGTTGTCGGGCCAGGTGACCGAACTCAGGTTGTTGTTGGCGTCATAGGCATACCGAGTGACGCGTCCCAGCGGATCGGTCAGGCTCGACAAACGGCGCTGGCCGTCGTAGCCGAGCTTGAGCGTGACGTCCCAGTATCCTTCCGCCGATCCGGCGGCGTGCTGGACGACGTGCGTCAATAGCCCGGAGGCGTCGTAGCTCAGGGTGCGGCGGACCCTGGTGAGGGTCTCGTCATACAGCATCCGGCCCTGCGCCGAGTACGATTCGACCGTCTCCGTGTGAAGATCGGTCAGCAGCCAGCCCGAGGCGTTCCGCGCGAGCGCCAGGCCGGTGAAGCCTGATGCGCGCCATTGGCCTGCTGCTCCCTGGAACGTGACCGGTTCCCCATCCTCGCGGTAGGCCACGACTCTGGCCGCCTGCCCGTCGTCCGCCTTGCTTACGTCGAGCCGACGTTGCCAGTTGTGACTCCAGCCGGCCCCCATCGCACCACCGCCGTTGGCGACCCGATTCGACACGTAGGTCCGCGTGAAAACCATCGGCAATTCGTCGCCACTGACGAAGTCGGAGGCGGCGAGCGTGACCGCGCCGCTGCCGGGATACACCGGATCGGCGACGGGGCACGTTGCCTCCGGCTCCGGCGGTGCCGGCTCTTGCACGGCTGCGGCGCACCACGCACTGATCGCCTCGATATCGTTGATGCACGCGTAGTTGGCCATTCCTCCGGGCGTTCTGCTGGCCACGGTGAGCTCGCAGGTCCGCGATCCCGGTATGGCGCCGGAGCTGGCATAGAGTGCCGAGCAGTCGCCGCTCGCATGGATGTCGAGTGAGGCCAGCAATAGAATGAATGTGATCAGGATCTGGACGACACGGCCCGTCGATCCAGGTAAGGCATGATTTTTTTTCATGGATATCCGCCGATTGAGATGCGTGTTTTTGGAGCCCCTCAGGCATCCGCACAATGCATCCCGGAGCGGTACGACCGCGACCAGACTCGTCAGAAAAACCCTGCGCCGAGACTTTTTGGCACGCCTTCTCCCAAGCCTGGCGGGCTTCGGCGC
Source organism: Burkholderia sp. Ax-1720 (assembly GCF_011753035.1). Taxonomy (NCBI): domain Bacteria; kingdom Pseudomonadati; phylum Pseudomonadota; class Betaproteobacteria; order Burkholderiales; family Burkholderiaceae; genus Burkholderia; species Burkholderia sp. Ax-1720. The sequence goes on from NZ_VWWK01000050.1 coordinate 12,990, forward strand.
CCCACCAGCTTTTTCCTAGCCAGCGACCACAAAAAACATCATTTCGCTATTCGTTTTCTCTGAACAGAATTCGATTCATGCCTTTGCGCGCGCGGCCATGCCGTGGGCGACAACGAAACAACAGCCTGAACCGCTTTCAGAGGAACTCGAGATGACAGTCGGGAAAACAGTCGTAGACACGCTCGTGGTGGGCGCCGGGCAGGCCGGCGTCGCGATGAGCGAACATCTGGGCCGGCTCGGCGTGCCGCATCTGGTGCTCGAGCGCGACCGGATCGCCGAGCGCTGGCGCACCGGCCGCTGGGATTCGCTGGTGGCGAACGGTCCGGCCTGGCACGACCGCTTCCCCGGGCTCGAATTCGAGGAGCTCGATCCGGACGCGTTCGCGTCGAAGGACCGCGTGGCCGACTATTTCGAGGCCTATGCGAAGAAATTCCAGGCGCCGATCCGCACCGGCGTGGAGGTGACCAAGGTGGCGCGCAACGCGGGTCGCCCCGGCTTCACGGTCGAGACCAGCGACGGCACCATCGAGGCGAGCCGCGTGGTGGTGGCCACCGGCCCGTTCCAGATCCCGGTGATTCCGCCGATCGCGCCGCAAGCCAGCTCGCTCACGCAGATCCACTCGGCCGACTATCACAACCCGGCGCAACTGCCGGCGGGCGGCGTGCTGGTGGTGGGCGCCGGTTCCTCGGGCGTGCAGATCGCCGACGAACTGCAGCGCGCCGGCCGCGACGTCTATCTGTCGGTCGGCCCGCATGATCGTCCGCCGCGCGCCTATCGCAACCGCGACTTCTGCTGGTGGCTGGGCGTGCTCGGCAAGTGGGACGCCGAGGCGGCCGTGCCGGGCCGCGAGCACGTGACGATCGCCGTGAGCGGCGCGCGCGGCGGCCATACCGTCGATTTCCGCCGTCTCGCGCACCAGGGCGTGAACCTGGTCGGCCTGACGAAGTCCTTCGAGGGCAATGTCGTCACCTTCCAGGACGACCTGGTCGCCAACATCGCGCGCGGCGACGAGAACTACCTGTCGCTGCTCGACGAGGCCGACGCCTATATCGAGCGCAACGGCCTCGACCTGCCGGAAGAACCTCAGGCGCGAGCGATTCCCGCCGATCCCGCCTGCCTGAGCGAGCCGCGCCTGGAACTCGATCTCGCCGCGGCCGGCGTCACCTCGATCATCTGGGCCACCGGCTACGCCACCGACTACCGCTGGCTGCAGGTCGACGCTTTCGACGCGAAGGGCAAGCCGCGCCACCAGCGCGGCGTGTCGGTCGAGCCGGGCATCTATTTCCTCGGCCTGCCGTGGCAGTCGCGCCGCGGCTCCAGCTTCATCTGGGGCGTCTGGCACGACGCGAAGCACGTCGCCGATCACATCGCGACGCAGCGCAAGTACCTCGACTACCGCGACAGCACGCAGCGCGAAGCCGCTGAACCGGCCGACGCGGCCGCCAGCCAGGCGCAAGCCCGGAACCAGACCAGCGAAATGGGAGTGAACTGATGCCGACGCATACCCGTATCCGGATGTTCAACACCAAGGACACCTATCCGAACCAGACGCTCGACAACGACCTGTGCCAGGCCGTGCGAGCCGGCAATACCGTCTACGTGCGCGGCCAGATCGGCACCGATTTCGACGGCAAGCTGGTGGGCCTGGGCGATCCGCAGGCGCAGGCCGAGCAGGCGATGAAGAACGTCAAGCAATTGCTGGAGGAAGCCGGCAGCGACCTCTCGCACATCGTCAAGACCACCACCTACCTGATCGACCCGCGCTATCGCGAGCCGGTCTACCAGGAAGTGGGCAAGTGGTTGAAGGGCGTGCATCCGATCTCGACGGGGCTGGTGGTGAGCGCCCTGGGCCAGCCGCAATGGTTGATGGAGATCGACGTGATCGCGGTGATCCCCGACAACTGGACGCCGCCCGCCGCGGCCTGAGCGGGAACGCTTAGCGCGGACCCATAAGAAGCCGCCGCGGCGCGGCTTCTCGAATCAAGATTTCGAGGTGCATCCATGAGCCAACCGACGCATACCCGTATCCGGATGTTCAATACCAAGGATACCTACCCGAACCAGACGCTCGACAACGACCTGTGCCAGGCCGTGCGGGCCGGCAATACCGTCTACGTGCGAGGCCAGGTCGGCACCGACTTCGACGGCAGGCTGGTGGGCCTGGGCGACCCGCGCGCGCAGGCCGAGCAAGCCATGAAGAACGTCAAGCAACTGCTGGAGGAAGCCGGCAGCGACCTCTCGCACATCGTCAAGACCACCACCTTCCTGATCGACCCGCGCTATCGCGAGCCGGTCTACCAGGAAGTGGGCAAGTGGTTGAAGGGCGTGTTTCCGATCTCGACGGGGCTGGTGGTGAGTGCCCTGGGCCAGCCGCAATGGCTGATGGAAATCGACGTGATCGCCGTGATCCCCGACAACTGGACGCCGCAACCGGCCTGAACCAGGCCAAGGAGCCGAACATGACTTTCTCGATCGTCGGACGATGTCAGGAAACCGGGCAGCTCGGCATCGCGATCAGCTCGTCGAGCATCGCGGTGGGCGCGCGTTGCCCCTGGGTGCGCGCGGGCGTGGGCGCGGTGGCCACGCAGAACGTCACGCTGCCGGCGCTGGGCCCGCAGATCCTCGACCTGCTCGAGGCCGGCCAGCTCGATCCGGCCGCCGCGCTCGATCGCGCGCTGTCGGCGAACGGCTGGAGCAAGTATCGCCAGGTGACGGTGATCGACGGCCAGGGCCGCACGGCGCTGTTCAGCGGCAAGGAATCGCTGGGTCTCTATCACGCCGTGGCGGGCGAGCAGTGCGTGGCCGCCGGCAACCTGCTCTCGCACCAGAAGGTGATCGAGGCGATGGTGCCGGCCTTCGAGGAGGCGCCCGGCACGCTCGCCGACCGGCTGCTGGCCGCCATGCAGGCCGCGATGGCCGCGGGCGGCGAGGCCGGCCCGGTGCATTCGGCGGCGCTCAAGGTGGTCGGCGACGTGGTCTGGCCGATCATCGACCTGCGCGTGGATTGGGCCGACCAAGACCCGATCGGCCAGCTCGCCGGCCTCTGGCAGGCCTACCAGCCGCAGATGGCCGACTACCTGACGCGCGCGATCAACCCGACCGCGGCGCCGAGCTATGGCGTGCCCGGCGATGAGTGAGATCGCCTCCATGCCCGCTGCGGCGGGCCGCCTCGGCAGCCGCGAGCTGCTCGGAAAGCTGATCGGCTTCGCCACTGTCAGCCGCGATTCGAACCTGGCGCTGATCGAGTTCATCCGCGACTACCTGACGAGTTTCGGCGTCGAGAGCGAGCTGTTCTACAACGACGAGCGCAGCAAGGCGAACCTGTTCGCCACCATCGGCCCGCGCGATCGCGGCGGCGTGGTGCTGTCGGGCCATACCGACGTGGTGCCGGTGGACGGCCAGGCCTGGAGCGTCGAGCCGTTCCGCATGAGCGAGCACGACGGCAAGCTGTATGGGCGCGGCACGGCCGACATGAAGGGCTTCCTCGCCTCGGTGCTGGCGGCCGTGCCTGCCTTCGTCGAGCGCGCGCACGAACTCTCGATGCCCGTGCATCTGGCCTTCTCGTACGACGAGGAGGTCGGCTGCCTCGGCGTTCGGCCGATGCTGGCCGAGCTCGAGCGGCGCGAGCCGCGCCCGCGCCTGTGCCTGATCGGCGAGCCGACCGAGCTGAAGCCGGTGCTGGGCCACAAGGGCAAGCTGGCGATGCGCTGCCACGTGAAGGGCGCCGCCTGCCATTCCGCCTATGCGCCGTATGGCGTCAACGCGATCGAATACGCGGCCCGGCTGATCGGCCAGCTCGGCGAGATCGGCCGTCGCCTGGCCGAGCCCGAGCATCACGACGCGCGTTTCGATCCGCCGTTCTCGACCGTGCAGACGGGCGTGATCAAGGGCGGCCGCGCGCTGAACATCGTGCCGGCCGAATGCGAGTTCGATTTCGAGGTGCGCGCGCTGCCCGACTACGACGCGCAGGAAGTGGCCGACGATCTGCGCGCCTATGCCGACGCCGAGCTGCTGCCGAGGATGCAGGCGGTGCAGCCCGATACGGATATCCGCTTCCAGCCGCTGAGCGCGTATCCGGGGCTGGCCACCTCGCCGGACAGCGAGGCCGCTCGACTGCTGGCGCTGCTGTCGGGCTCGACCGAGTTCGGCACGGTGGCGTTCGGCACCGAGGGCGGCCTGTTCGAGCGCGCCGGGATCCCGACCGTGGTTTGCGGCCCCGGCAGCATGGACCAGGGGCACAAGCCCGACGAGTTCGTCAGCCTCGAGCAGTTGCAACGCTGCGACGCGATGCTGGCCCGTTTGGTCGAGCACCTGACGACGGCCTGAAACGACGAACGGCCCGCATGCGAATGCGGGCCGTCTGCCTTGGTCGAGCGGATCCTCAGGCTTGGGTGGGCGGCACGCTCACGCCGAGCTCCCCGGCCATTTGCTCCAGCGTGGCCCAGATCGGCGTGGTCAGCTCGACATGGTCGTGATGCCTGCGGCGATTGTCGGCCTCGTATTCGCCGGGGTACTGCACGCGATCGACGCCGGGCTGCGGCGGGCAGGAGCCCAGGTAGTCGATGAAGGCGCCCACTTCGTGCGAGCGCCAGCTCGCCGAGAAATCGACCTGCGGATTGAGCACGATCGCGAACATGTTGTTGGTGACCATGCCGCGGCGCGGGTTCTCGGGCTGGATCGTGCCGCCGCCCGACAGCACGCCGGCCAGCAGCTCGGCGACGATGCCGAGCGCATAACCCTTGTGGGCTCCGAACGGCAGCAGCGCGCCGGGCGGATCGGCGAACAGCACGTTCGGATCGTTGGTGGGATGGCCCTCGCTGTCGATCAGCGAGCCCGGCGGCGCCTCGCGCCCCTCGGTGGCCAGCACGCGCGTCTTGTTCATGGCGATCGCGCTGGTGGCCATGTCGACGATCAGCGGCGGGCGGTTGTCCGGCAGGGGCCCCGCGAAGCAGAGCGGGTTGGTGGTGAGGCGCGCCTCGGCGCCGCCGAACGGCGCCACCATCGGCGCGCGGTTGGTGACGTTGGTGAAGGCCATGAACACCAGCCCGTCGTGCGCGCACATTTCGCCGTAATGGCCCATGCGCCCCAGGTGATGGCTGTTGCGCAGCGTCAGGATGCACACGCCCTTGTCGAAGGCGCGCGCCTTCGCCTGTTCCACCACCACGCGGCCCACGTGCTGGCCCAGGCCGCGATTGCCCTCGAACAGCAGCAGGTTGCCATGGTCGGTCAGCACGCTGGGGCGGCCGGCCGGATCGACCTGGCCGTCCTCCAGCACCTTGCGGTAGCTCGGCAGGATCGACAGGCCGTGGCTCGCGTAGCCGACGCGATCGGCTTCCACCAGGTGGCGGGCGGTGTCCTCGGCGATATCCTCGGGCACCCGCAGCGCGAGCAGCAGGCGCTTGCCGAAGTCGGTGGCGTCGTGGAGCGGAATGCGCATCTCGGTTCCTCGTGGTGGCTGGTGGATGCAGGCCCGGCGCGATCGCGGCTCTGAGCCAGCCGAGCCAGCGCCAGTAGGTGGCGCCGAAGCCGAGCAGCAGCAGGTAGCCGATCACCGTCACCACGATCCCGACCTTCGCGAACTGGTGGGCCGTGAAGGTGTCGGTGCCGAGGCAGACCATGTTCTGCGGCGCGTTGATCGGCAGGACTCCGGATCGAAACGGCATGCGGGTGAGCGGCATGTCGGCGGGTGGCCTGCCCGGCTCGGATTGCGCGCTCATGCTAACTGTTTTGTCCCGGCGGCGACAAGAGACTCGAAGGACGGCACCGTCGATCCGGAAACATGGCGCGGAATTGATCGACCGCATATCCGGCCTATTTGAAGCAACTCGACCTGGCTTGTTCGTGGGCATCGTTATCGCGATGATGGTCCATCACGATGGAGTCGCGAGTCATCACGGCACGACGACTGAATACATTCCTTGATTCGAGGTTGCGTCCTGCCGGTTGAATGCACGTTTGCGCTGAACAAGACGGCTGTATCAAGGTGATCGTGCGATGAAATTATTTGCCCGCGTTGTTGTCGCGGCTCTGCTTACGCTTCCCGTCCAGATATCGATTGCGTCACTTCCCTGGATGGCTCGGTGGTTCGGCAACGGCGGCGAAGGGTGGAACACCCTGGCGCCGTTGTTCCGCGCCTTGGGCTCAGCCGGCGGCGAACAAAACGAGGATATTTTCGTAGCGGGATTATTACTGATCAGTTTTTCGATCTCCCTCGTATTCTCGTTTGCCCTCTGCACGGGGATTGGTCGACTTCGACGCTCGTCGACGCATCGTTCCTGAGGGCGGCGAGTTCCCTGCCGACGAAGCACTGGTTACCGCCCCTCACCCCCGCGGCACGGAACTCAGCTCCGTCAACCGCTCCCGGCAGAAATCCACGAACAACTGCGCCGGCTTGGTCAACTGCCCGCGCTTGAGCCGCGCGCTCACCAGCCCCGAGCGCGCCACCGGTTCGCTGATGTCGATCATCACCACCTTCTTGCCGTCGTAGGTGCATTCCGAATGCGGGCGCGTGACCAGCAGCGAGAAGCCGAAGCCCTGGCCGACCATGCCGCGCACCATCTCGATCGAGGGCGAGCCGAACACGATGTTGGGCGTGAGGCCGAGCGCATGGAACAGGCTCACGAAGTAGGTACGGCTCGGCTGCACATCGAGCAGGATCATCGGCTCGACGCTGAGGTCGCGCAGTGACACCTGAGACTGCCCGGCGAAGCGATGATTCTCGGGCAGCAGCACATAGGGCTTCTGCGCCGGCATCAGCGGTTCGGTCTCGATGGTGCCGTCGAGTTCGTGGTCGTAGAGGAAGGCGACATCGAAGGTGCCGGCGGTGAGCCCCTGCACCAGCTCCTGCTGCTCGCCGTCGCGGATCCGGATGTTGACGCCGGGGTACAGCTCGCGAAAGCCCGCGATCAGTTGCGGCAGGTACAGGGGCGCCACGGTCTCGAAGCAGCCGATGTCGATCTGCCCCGTCACCACGTCGTTGTCGGCCAGCGCATTCTGCTCGAACTCGTGCGCCATGCGCAGCAGTTCCTGGGCCTTGCGATAGAAGCGCGTGCCGCTCGGCGTGAGCGACACGCCCTGCGCATGGTGGCGGATGAAGAGCTTCACGCCGAAGCTCTCCTCCAGGCCCTTGATCGCGTTCGAGATCGAAGGCTGGGCGATGAAGAGCTGGCGCGAGGCCTCGGCCACGCTGCCGGCCTCGACCGTCGTCACGAAATACTTCAGTTGTCTCAGTGTATAGAAGGCCACGGGTACCCCTGCTGCTGCGCCGATCCAGTCGGCACCTTACCGCAGGCTGCGCAATCGCGTGCGGGCCAGTTGCCGATTTTTATGCTATCGAATGAGCATAAATTTTATCTTCTCGCAGATGGGAAGGATTGGAGCGGTACCGATGCAGGCGCCTGCCGTCATGCGCTGTCCGACTCATTGGCCGGCATCGCTGCCCAGCAGATGCACGATTTCCCGGCCGGTTGTCGCGATGTGAGCGGCCAGGACCTGTTGGGCCCCGGCGACGTCTCGGTCCCGGCACAGGGCGACGATCTTCCTATGATCGTCCTGGGAGTGTGATTTGTAGTCAGACCTGGCCCACAGCAGTCGCAGGTAGGGCTCGAATGCTAGCCGCAGCTTCTCCAGCGTTGCCAAGGTGCGCGGCCGCTCTGCCCTTGCGTACAGGCGCGCATGGAAATCCACGTTCAGGGCGAGTTGTTCATCCATCGTTCGAGTCTTGTCGAGCTTTCGGACGATTTTTTCCACCGCCGAGAAATCCTCGTCGTCCAGGCGCGGAATCGCCCGCGCCACGAGCAGGGTCTCGAGCGCTACCCGCAACTCGACGATCTCCTCCACATCCGCTGGCGATAGCGATGCCACCACCGCGCCGCGGCGCGGAACGATCTCGACGATGCCTTCTTCCGCGAGCAGGCGGAACGCCTCCCGGACCGTGACCTGGCTGACGCCGAACTGTTTCGCGATCGCGTCTTGCCGCAGGGATTCGCCCTGCTTCAGCACCGCCCGGAAAATCGCTTCGCGCAGGGCGTCCGCCACCATGCTGGAGATCGGCTGGCGCTTCTCCTGGATGGAATTGGCCAGGGATGTGAGTTGATCCATAGGGGTTTTTACGTAGCGGAAGTGACGACGTCGATATCTTGACACACATTCCGGCGAGGTCTAGTTTACCGTTTGTCGATTAACGATTATCGATAATTTACGGAGCTAACATGGCACTTGACCTGACCCGATTCAAAGCCCTGACGTTCGACGTGTACGGGACCCTGATTGACTGGGAGCCGACCATCATCTCGATGTTCCAGAGTGTGGCCGACCAATACCACGTCGAACTGTCGCGTGAGCAACTGCTGCTGGAGTTCGACCGCGCGCGGGCGCAACTGCAGCGCATCCGACCCGCCTTGCTGTATCCGGACGTGCTGCGCCGGGCCTACGACGAGTTCTGCGGGCGTTATGGCATCCCCGCCAGTGATTCGGAGCGCGAAGTGTTTGCCAATTCCGTGATGTTGTGGCCCGCCTTTCCGGACGCGAAGGAGTCGCTGGCGTACTTGCACTCGCACTTCAAGATTGGGCTGTTGAGCAACATCGACAACCACTCGCTGGCATTCTCGACCCGCAAGCTCAATCTGGAGGCCGATGTCATCGCCACCGCCGAAACGGTGGAGGCCTACAAGCCGGATCACAACCATTTTCAGGCCGCATTCAAGCACTTCGAGGCGCTCGGAATCGAGCGGGGAGAGATCCTGCATGTCGGCCAGAGCTTGCGCGCCGACGTCATTCCCGCCAACGATCTCGGCATCCATTGCGCATGGATCAAACGTCCGGGGCGTAGCCTGGGGTCGCGCCCGGAAGATGCCAAGGGAGCGGTCCCCGATGTCACCTTCGATACGCTCCAGGAGCTGGCTGTCCAGCACCACACGCAGCTGTCGATCTCCACCGGGAACTAGGAGACAGGCGCCATGAACCGTCCTTTCGTACTTCCTGTCCATTGGGCCCGCATGCTCGGCACGATCTGCCTGCTTCTGTCGTGCGGCGTCTTGCCAGCCCGCGCCCAGACCGCAGATTCGGCGATGGCACGCATCAAGGCTCACGATGAGGTGGTGCTCGGTTTTCGGCAGTCGAGCATTCCTTTCTCCTACCTCGATGCGAACCAGAAGCCAGTCGGATATTCGATCGATCTCTGCCTGGCCGTCGTGGCATCGCTCAAGCGTCAACTGGGACGGCCGGACCTGAAGGTCCGCTTCGTGCCGGTCGACCTGAGCACGATCATTCCCTTGCTGCAGAACGGCAGCATCGACATGGAGTGCGGTTCGACGGTGCATACGCTCAAGCGCGCGGCCCAGGTCGATTTCTCGTTCGTGACGGCCGCCGCGGCGGACCAGCTGCTCGTCAAGGCCGATTCGAAAATCCGGGAATTCGAGGATCTTGCCGGCAAGGCGTTGGCGGTGCCTGCCGGGTCGACCAATGCGGCCCTCGCGCAATCACTGGATGCGCAAAAGAAGCTGAATATCCGCCTGGTTCTCGTCAAGGATCAGGCCGAGGGTTTCCTGGCGGTGAGTACGGGGCGTGCCGATGCCTACCTGTCCGACAACGTGATTCTGTACGGCCTGAAGAAGCGTGCAAATGACGCCGGCGCATTCCGCGTTGGCGGCAGGGCCCTCTCGTACCTGCCCTACGGGATCGTGGTGGCCCCCAACAACTCCGCCCTGCTGGCCGTCATCAATGCAACCCTGGCCGAGAACTTCAGGTCGGGCCATGCCGCCGAGCTTTACGTGAAGTGGTTTTCGCAGATCGGCATGAGCCTCGATCAATCCGCACAACGCATATTCCAGGTAGATGCGATTCCGGGTTGAGCGGCGCGGGTTAAGCGCATCGTCGACCGGCGCCGGGGTAGGCCGGTCGAAACATCAAGTGGAGCAGACATGAATTATCAATGGAGCTGGAGCGCCTTCCACGACATTTCGGGCGACGGCATCTCGAGCTATGCCGACCAACTGCTGCGCGGCGCGGGCTGGACCGTCGCGACGGCACTCGTCGCTGCCCTCATCGCACTGTCCGTGGGCGTTACCGTTGGATTGCTGAGGACATCGACGAATCGCCTCGGGCAGTACGCGGGCGCGAGTTACGTCGAGTTGTTCCGGGACATCCCGCTGCTGGTCCAGGTGTTTCTCTGGTATTTCGTGGTGCCCGAGTTGCTGCCTCATGCACTCGGTGCCTGGATAAAAGGCCTGGAATACGGTTCGTTCGTCACGGCGTCGATCGCGATCGGCCTGTATACCGCGGCACGCGTGGCCGAGCAGACTCGCGCCGCCATCGCGGCGCTCCCCGGCGGGCAAGGCATGGCGGGCTTGGCGCTCGGCTTGACGGGGGGTGGCGCGTTTCGCCTGATCATCCTGCCCCAGGCTGCCCGCCTGATGATTCCACCGCTCACGTCCGAGCTGGTGAATCTGGTCAAGAACACGTCCATCGGCATGACGATCGGATTGATGGAGTTGACGGCGCGGGCCAGGGAGATGCAGGAAACCACGTTCCATACTTTCGAGGCATTTTCGGCGGCCACCGCGGGTTATCTTTTGATCAACCTTCTCCTCATCGGGGCGATGCGGTGCATAGCAGCCGGGCAGCGGCATCGCAAGGCACAAGCCGCTCGCGTCACGTCGATCCGGGAGGCCCTGCCATGAGCCTCGTGAATATCGGTGCGATCACCTCCAACCTGTCGTATCTGCTGGTCGACGGATTCGGGCTGACGCTCAAGCTGACGGTCTCGTGCGCGTCGACGGGTTTCATGCTGGGTGCGGTGCTCGCCGTGATTCGGCTGTACGGGCCGCGATGGGCGCGGTGGCTGGTGGCGAGCTATGTGAATCTGGTTCGCTCGATCCCGCTGATCCTCGTCATATTCTGGGTCTACTTCCTCAGTCCCTATGCGGTGGCATGGCTGACCGGGGCCTCGAATCCCGTGCAGGTGAATGCCTATGTCTCGGCCTTCGCGACCTTCAGCCTGTTCGAGGCCTGCTACTACTGCGAAATCATTCGAGCCGGCGTGCTGGCGATTCCGAATAGTCAAGCCGCGGCGGCACGCGCGCTGGGCCTGAACGGCGTCCAGGTCCTCGCCTCGGTGATCCTGCCGCAAGCGATCCGGCACACCACGCCGATCCTGATCCTGCAAGCCATCGTGCTGTTTCAGGACGTCTCGCTCGTCTATGTCCTGTCGTTGACCGACTTCGTCGGCGCCGCCACGCAGATCGCGCAGCAGCAGAACAGCCTGGTCGAGATGTACCTGTTCGTGGCGCTGGTCTACTTCGCCACCAGTTTTCTGTGTACCAAGGGCGTGCACCGGCTTCAACAGCGTCTCGCCATCCACTGAAGAGGAGTTGCCGGACCATGATCCGCATCGACCACGTTTCGAAGCAATACGGAAATTTCAAGGTTCTCGACGATTGCTCCACCCACATCGAGAAAGGAGAGGTGGTGGTCGTCTGCGGTCCTTCGGGATCGGGGAAATCGACCTTGATCAAATGCATTAACGCGCTAGAGGCCTTCGGCAGCGGCCATATCTTTTTCGATGACATCGACATCGGGGCGAAAGGTATTTGCCTGCCGAAACTGCGTGCCCGGCTCGGGATGGTGTTCCAGCATTTCGAGCTGTTTCCGCATCTGTCGATCCTCGAAAACCTGATCCTGGGGCAGCGCAAGGTGCTCGGCCGAGGCCGTGACGAAGCGGCCCGCAGGGGCCTGCAACTGCTATCCCGCGTGGGCCTGAACGGCCATGCGGACAAATATCCTGCCGCGCTGTCCGGCGGACAGCAGCAGCGCGTGGCGATCGCCCGGGCGCTGAGCATGGACCCGGCGGCGATGCTGTTCGACGAACCGACCTCGGCTCTCGATCCGGAAATGGTTCGCGAAGTCCTCGACCTGATGTCGGAGCTGGCCCGCGAGGGCATGACGATGGTCATCGTCACTCACGAGATGGGTTTTGCTCGACGCGTCTCGAACCGAGTGATCTTCATGGATCGAGGACGCATCGTCGAGGACGTCCCCACCCGGCAGTTCTTCGATGCGCCTCGCTCGGCGCGGGCCAGGGAATTTCTTTCCAAGGTCCTGCACGATTGACGCCGAGCGAGCGTTTCCGTGCACGACCACTCAGTTCGACCTCGCTTCATCTCGACCATGACAGCTCAAATCACCGAATTTTCCGACTTGCTCGCTCCCACCCCCGCTGACGTGATCGACGCGGCCGAGCGCTTGCGCGATATCGCCATCCAGACCCCTCTCCTGCAATCGGAACGACTGAACGCACTCGCCGGAGGCACGGTTCTGGTCAAGATGGAGAGTCTCCAGCGTACCGGGGCCTTCAAGTTCCGCGGGGCCTACAACAGCATGTCGCGTCTCGACCGCGGACGCTACCCACGAGGCGTGCTCGCCTACTCGACGGGCAATCATGGCCAGGCTGTCGCCACGGTCGGCAAGCTTCTCGACATCCCGGTCACCGTGGTGATGCCGTCCGACGCGCCACGGATCAAGATGGAGAAGGCACGGGTGCAAGGCGCTACCGTCGTCCTGTACGACCGGAATACGGAAAGCCGCGAGGCGATTTCCGAACGGCTCGGCGCCTCGGGCGGCTACGCGCTCATTCCCCCGGGCGATCATCCTCATGTGATTGCCGGACAGGGCACGGCGGTGTTCGAGGCGCTCCGTGCGCTGCCTGCCGACGCCATCGACGTGATCGTCGTCCCATGCGGCGGCGGGGGGCTCGCCGCAGGCTCGGCCCTGGCCGCGGATGCCGTCGATTCGACCGCGCAGCTATGGGCGGCGGAACCGGAGCGCTGCGACGACACGCGCCGCTCGCTTCGGTCCGGCACGCGTGAGACGAACCCGCCGGGTGCGACCTCCCTCTGCGATGCGCTGCTGGCGCCGACGCCGGCCATGCTGCCTTTCTCGATCAATCGCCAGCGGCTGAGCGGGGTCATCACGGCCGACGACGCCGCCGTGCTGACGGCGATGCGCATCCTGTTCGAGGACTTCCGTGTCGCGGTCGAACCGGGGGGGGCGATTGGCGTTGCGTCCTTGCTGGCGGACCCCGGGATGCTTGGTGGCCGACGGGCGCTGGTGGTGGCCTCGGGGGGCAATGTCGATCCTCAACTGTTCATTCGAGCGATCGCCTAGCGAAGCAACTGGCAGCGGCCTCCCGCGATGTGGCCGCCGTACACGAGAGATCAACGGAATCGGTTCGCCATGCTGGCGGCGGATTCGCATCATTCATCTATGGAGTCATGACATGAACACGATCGAAGAGAGGTTTTCCGGGCTGGCCACGGAGCATGCGCCAGGCCAGGAAGGGCGGCGACACGAACTCGGGCTGGCGTCGCTGTTGCGCGGCGACAGCCTGGCAGGCACGCCGGTGGATTTCTCGCACGGCGACGTGAATGAAAGCGCCTTCGCGCCTACGCCGGGCTCGCTGGATGTATTCATTCGCGGCGTCGAGCGTGGCGGTGCGCAAGCCTACACCGAATACCGGGGTGGCGCCGAGCTGCGCGACAGCGTGGCTGCCCGGCTGAGCGACTTCACGGGCCACCCTGTGTCGGGCGCCGACGAATTGATCATCACGCCCGGCACCCAAGGCGCGCTGTTCCTGGCGATCGCCGCAACGGTTGCCGCCGGCGACAAAGTGGCCATCGTGTGCCCCGATTACTTCGCGAACCGGAAGCTGGTGGCGTTCTTCGGCGGCCAGATCGTTCCCGTGCCGCTGAACTATCTCGATTGCACCGCGGATGCCGGGCTGGACCTGAACCAACTCGAGGCTGCATTCAAGGGCGGCGCCAAGACCTTCCTGTTTTCCAATCCGAACAATCCCGCCGGCGTGGTCTATTCGCGGCGCGAGATCGAGCGGATCGCCGCGCTTGCCAATCGGTACGGCGTCACCGTCATCGTCGATCAGCTTTACTCGCGCTTGCTCTATACCGGCACGACCTACACGCACCTGCGTGCTTCGGGGATCGAGGCCGACCGGGTCGTGACCATCATGGGGCCGTCCAAGACGGAATCGCTCAGCGGCTATCGGCTGGGTGTCGCCTTCGGTGCGAAGCCGCTGGTGGACCGCATGGAGAGCTTACAGGCGATCGTGTCGCTGCGGGCGCCCGGCTATTGCCAGGCAGTTCTGCACGGCTGGTTCGAGGAACCCGAAGGCTGGATGCTGGAGCGCATCGCCAGGCATCAGGCGATCCGTGACGATTTGGTTCGCTCCTTCCGTGCGATCGGCGGCGTGGCGGTGCGGAGTCCCGAGGCGGGCAGCTACCTGTTTCCGCGTCTGCCCGCCTTGTCAGTCTCGCTGCATGATTTCGTTCGCATCCTGCGCCATCAGGCCGGCGTGACGGTCACGCCGGGCACCGAGTTCAGCCCTCATGCCGACGACAGCATCCGGCTCAATTTCTCGCAGAATCATGCCGCCGCGCAGCGAGCCGTCGAGCGGATCGCGCAACTCGTCGAGCGTTATCGTGCCTGAGGGCGAAGGAGAATTTTCATGACAGGCTGCAAGGCATTTTCGAGTGAACGAACGCCGCCGCCGGCCGGCACCTACAGCGTAGCCGTCGAAGCGAACGGCCTGGTCTTCCTCGCGGGGCAAACCCCGCGAGACAGGAACAACCTGCGCCACGGCGACAAGGCTTTCGAAGTCCAGGCGCGCATGACGCTGGACAATCTCGAGGCCGCCGCCCAGGCGGCGGGGGCATCGCTGAAGGACGCGGTCCGGGTCGGTGTATTCCTGAGGGATCTTTCGGATGCGAAGGCCTTCGATGCGATCTACGCGGCTTATGTCGGCGATCCACCTCCAGCCCGGACGCTGATCCAGTCGAACCTCGTCGGCTTCGATATCGAGGTGGACGCCGTATTGCTGGCACGCGGCGCCTAGCTGGGCGGGCGGCGCCCGCTTCGTGGGCGAGGCGGCGTCGGCCGCTCATGCGATGCAGATCGCCTTGGTTCATCCCGCTCGAATCAAGGCGTGGCGATAACTCACGCACGACCGCGAGTCGCCGGCTTCGTCATGGCGCAACGCTCAGGATCGTCTCGATCGCCCACTTGTGAAGCGGGTTCTCCGATACCTTGCGATGCCACGCCAGCACCACGTCGAGTGTCTTCGTTGGGAAATCGAATCGCCTCGACCTGAAATTCGCCGTATGTGCGATGGCCGAAGGAATGAAGGCGACAGCGTCGTTAAGCGAAAGAAAGCTCGGTATTGCGGTGTAGCACGGCAGCGTGGCGATCAGGTTTCTCGATACGCCCTGCTGACTGAAGAAGTCGTCGATCATGTCGTCCAGGGAGTGTGCATGATTGCCGATCCCGACATGGGGGAACGCCGACAAGCCGATCAAGGATTCGGTTTCGAGAGGGATTGACGATTTTTCGCTGACCACGCAGGTGTAACACTCTTTTTTCATCGACGTGCGCATCAGCCTGTCGTCAACCAGGTCGCTGAACCCGATCAGGACATCCGCCTGCCCTGAAGACAGCATTTCGGCATGCGTGCCGCGATCGAAATCCAGGATCCGGAGTTTCATGCCAGGCGCGGATCGGGCCAGCGATTGGGCCACGTGCGGGATGCACGACAGCTGCGCGTATTCATTCGCGATGACGGTAAACGTATTGCTTATCGACTTCGGGTCGAACGGTAGTGCTTGGTAAATGGTGTCGAACTCGCGCAGCACTCGTTCGAATTTCAGGCAAAGATCGTAGGCAAAATCCGTCGGCTTGAGACCATTGCTTTGTCGCAAGAACAATTCGTCCTTGAATGTTTCCCTCAGCCTCTTGAGATATCCGCTCACGGCTTGTTGCGACAGGCCGGCCTCGGCAGCCACTCTTGAGACATTCTTGTCCTTGACGAGCTTGACGAAAGCCCGCATGTGCTTGATGTCGATTCTATCCATCATGAAAATTGGTATCCGTTACAACGAATCTCAGTTTTTCATTGTATCGCGCAAGTTCTAGGATGGCGCTTCCTTCACTCACGCAGGACAGATTCATGAAAACGGTTATCGTGATCGGCGCATCAGGAAAAATCGGGCAGGCGGCGCTCACCGGCCTCACTCGACACAAGGTGGTCACGGCGAGTCGATCAGGCCGAGGATGTCAGCATCGAGTAGATATCACCAGCAAGCGCTCGCTGCGTGAATTGTTTGAAAGCGTCGGTGAGTTCGATGCCGTCGTCAATGCTGTTGGGCACTGCGAATATGCGCCGTTCGAGACCATGACCGACGATCAATGGGCGACCACGATTCAAAGCAAGATGGTCGGTCAAATCAACCTCGTCAATATCGGTCTCGACTACATCAGGGACGGCGGTTCCTTTACCCTGATTTCAGGCATTCACAATAAGAAGCCGGTGCCTCAGTCGATCGCCGACGCCACCACCAGCGGGGCAATCGATACGTTCGTGCAATGCGTTGCACACGAATTGCCCAGGGGGATCCGGATCAACGTCGTCAATCCGACCGTGATCGAGGAGGCCATGGATGTGTACGGCGAAATGTTGCGCGGGTTTCAGCCGGTTCCCGGCAAGTTGGTGGGCAAGGCGTTCGAGCGTTGCGTCGACGGATTCATTACCGGACAGGTCCTGGTGGTCGACGCATGAATCATCAGGCGAGCGGGCCTGTTCATGGGGTTTAAGCAGGACGGTTCGCCGGCCGAGTCAGGTATTCACTCTTTTGGCTTCGCCTTCGATGCGCGCGCCGGCTCCGCCTCGCCATCCCCGAAGAACCCCCGCTCGCGCGCCCAGACGATCGCTTCCGTGCGGCTGTGCACGTCCAGCTTGCCGTAGATCGTCGCCACATGATTGCGCACGGTGTTGGGCGACAATTTCAGCTTGATCGCGATCTCCTTGTCCGCCAGGCCGCGGCACAGCAGGTCGAACACCTCGCGCTCGCGCCCCGTCAGGTCCGACAACTGGGCGCCGGCATCGGGCGAGTTGGTGCGGCGCACGTTGGCGAGCTTCTCGATCAGCATGCGGCTGAACCAGGACGCGTCCTGCATCGCCGTCTCGATGGCCAGCACCATTTCCGTCTCGCTGCGCTTGCGATCGCTGATGTCGAGCAGGGCGAACAGGATGCAGTCCTGATCGTGGATGCTGACCGAATCGGCGGAGATCAGGCAGTCGCGCACCTCGCCGTCGTGGCTGCGAATCTGGATGTCGACGTTCAGCAGCCGGCTGTCGCGCGTGAGCAGGGCGGCGGCATGTCCGAAGGCGTCCACGTCCACCCACAGGCCGATGCTCGAGACCGACTTGCCGCGGATCTCGTCGAGCGGATAACCGGTCAGCGCGATGAAGGCATCGTTCACGTCGAGCATCTCGAAGCGCTCGGCGGTGACGATCGCGGTGGCCACCGGCGCGACGCGGAACGCCTTGGCGAAGCGTTCCTCGCTCTGCCGCAAGGCGTGCTCGGCCTGCTTGCGCGGCTCGAGGTCCATGAAGGTAAACAGCATGCAGGGCTCCTCGCCGATGTCGATCGGCTGCCCGGCCACCACCACCGCCTTGGTGCCGCCGCCCGGCAGCTTGAGCACGGCTTCCATCTGCGGGATGGTCGCGCCTTCGCCGAGGCGCTCGATCGCCAGCTCGCGGCGCTCGGCGTTCTCCAGCACGTCGACCTCGTAGACGGTGCGATCGAGCACGTCGTCGCGCTGGTAGCCCGTCATGTCGAGAAACCCCTGGTTCACCTTGACGTAGCGGATGTCGCTGAGCCGGCAGATCACGGCGGGCGCCGGATTCGCGTTGAAGGTCCGCTCGAAGCGCTGCTCCGCGCTGGCCAGTTCGGTGGCGTCGTGCAGCACCAGCGCGAGGCAATCGGGTTCGCCCGCCGAGTTGGTCAGCACCAGGCTGCGGATCCGGTGCACCCAGCTCTGTTCCTCGTCGTCGGCGCGGAACACTTCCACGGTCACGTCGCTGAATTCCTCGCCGGAGATCACGCGGTCCATCGGGTAATGGCCTTCCTGCACCGGATGATTGTTCCGGTAGCGCAGCCGGAAGCGCTCGCGGTATTCGGTGACGTTCGCGCCGAGTTCGTCGAGCGTATGCACCCCGTGCATCTCGAGCGCGGCGTCGTTGGCCCAGACGATGCGCTGGTCCGGCTCGACCAGGATCACGCCCTCGGTGAGCCCGGCGATGATCTGGTGCAACTGGCGCCGATCGGTATGCGATTTGAGCGCCTGTTCTTCGTTGACGGCTTCGTTCATGGTTGGTGTTCCGGATGACATGCCGGCTCGTTCCGGCGTGGCTCGGGCGGCTTGCCCGGGCGTTGGCGTGTCTGCGGAATCTTCGCCGGTGGGCTGGCGCGGTGCAAGGGACGGATGCACCGGGCGGGATAGTGCATCCATACCCCATCGAGCCTCCGCGACGACGGTTCATGGCCGCCGGGCCGGCCGGAGCAAGGAAACGGGCCGGCTGGCCGATCCTCCCATCCCCTCGCGCGAGGCAGGCGACCTGGGCCAAACATACTAGTCCACCTGGTCAATTTCTACGGAGACGACCCAATCTGCGCCTCGCTACAGTTGCCGACATCGGATTCGCGAGCCGGGCTCGATGCTTCCCGGCGTGACCGAGCGGGGCAGCCCGCCCCGGGCCCAGCGGCCTCGCAAGCCGCGCAGGGTATCCATGCTGACGACCGGCGGGTCGTCCGTCTTGACCAGGAGAGACACCATGTTCGAAAAAACCGAAGGCCGTGCCCAGAACCTCGCCGGCAAGGTCCAGGAAGCGGTCGGCGACGTGATCGGCGATCGCGGCACGCAATTCGAGGGCCGGGCGCGCCAGGTCGCGGGCCGGATGCAGGAGTCCTACGGCGGTGCGCTCGACCAGTTGCGCGACGTGACCGCCAGCCAGCCGCTCGCCGCGCTGGCGGCGGTGGCCGCCGTGAGCTTCGTGGTCGGCGCGCTCTGGTCCCGGCGCTGAGCCGCCGCGTTGCGGCCTCCGGATCGCCTCCGGTGGCCGCGCGACGGTCCGGGCCGGGCCGTCGTCGAAGTCCGTTGGCGTAGCTCCCGGCCACGATGCCGGGAAGGAACATCGATAACAAGCAAGGAACAAGGAACCGACATGAGCCGATATCTCTCGCCGGCCGACCCCGTGGTCGCCGTGCATCCGACGCGCATTTCCTGGGGCGCCGTGTTCGCCGGGGTGTTGCTGGCCTCGATGACCTATCTGTTTCTGGGCATGCTGGGCACGGCGCTGGGCGCCGGCAGCTTCGACCCGCTCGGCCGGCGCGATCCGTTCGCCGGCTTCGGTACCGGCGCCGGCATCTGGCTGGGCCTGTCCACCCTGGTCTCGCTGGCCGTGGGCGCCTTCTTCGCCGGCCGCTCGGCGCCGCGGCGCGGCACCCTGCACGGCGTGCTGAGCGGATCGGTGTCGATCCTGGTCACGCTCTACCTGCTCGCCGGCCTGGCCGGCAGCGCGATCGGCGCGGCCTCGGGCATGGCGAAGGCGGGCCTGTCGCTGGCCGGGCAGGGCGTGGCGGCCGCCGCGCCGGGCTTGGCCTCGGGCGTGGCCGGTGCCTTGCACAAGGACGGCGATGCCTTCGATTTCTCGAACTGGCAAGGCCGCCTGGATACCCTGCTGCGCCAGACCGGCAAGCCGGAACTCGCCCCGTCCAACCTGAAGCAAGGTGCCCGCGACGCGGTCAACGACGGCAAGGCGGCGGCCAGCGATGCCGCGGCCAATCCGCAGCAGGCTTCGGACGATCTGGGCGACTGGTTCGCCAGCCTCAGGCAGCGTGCCAATCCGGCCTTGAACGCCGCCGACAAGAGCGCGCTCGTCAACCTGATCATGGCGCGCACGGGGAAAAGCCGGGCCGAAGCCGAGCAGATCGCCGATAACTATGCGCAGGCCTACGACCAGGCGGTCGCGAAGTACCAGGCCTTGAAGCAGCAGGCCGAGCAGCGGGCGCGCGAGGCCGGCGAACTCGCGGCCAGGAAGCTCAGCCAGGCCGCCTGGGCCGCGGCGGCGCTGCTGTTGCTGGGCATGATCGTCTCGGGGCTGGCCGGTTTCGCCGGATGGCGCAGCAACCCGGATCGGGCCGCGGCCCGCGTCTGAACCTGTCCCGCCCGCCGGCCGCCGCTGCCGACGGGCGATCTCCTGGGGGAGGGAGCCGATGTTTTCCAGCTTGAGGAAATGGCAGAACGTGGCGCGATTCTCCGCGTCGCGCCTGGGCGACTACGCGAACCTCGCGGCCGTCGAACTCGAGATCGCCCGGCAGCGCTTCCTGCGCGACCTGATGCTCTATTCGCTGCTGGGGCTCAGCGCGATGTTCGGGCTGGCCTTCGTCTGCGTGGCCGTGATCGTGAGCGCGGCGAGCACGCCCTATCTGATCGAAACCACCTGGGCGGTGGCCGGCTTCTGGGTGCTGGTGGGCCTGGGCGCGTTCGTGGCGGTGCGCCGGCGCGATGCGGCCGGCACCTTCCAGGCGCTGCAGGACACCTGGCAGCGCGATATCGAAGCGATCCGGGAGAGCCTGCGATGAGTTCCCGATCCGATTCCGGAAGCCGCCCGCTGGCCCGGCGCGAAGCCCTGCTCGCCGGCATGGCGCGATCCCGCGCGCGCCTGCTGCAAGCCAACGATACGATCGCGGCCGCGCGGCGCCTGCCGCCGGGCAGTCGCGCCGCGAGCCCCGTCGTCAGGCGCTCCGGCATCGACGGCGCGGCCGTGGCGACCGTTGCCGTCCTGCTCGCCGGCGCGCTGGTGCTGCGTCCGGGGCGCCTGCTGCGGCTCGCCATGCGCGCCGGGCTGAGCGGCGCGATCGAGCGCATCATGCGTGATGCGCTGGCCGGGCGACGGGGGCGCGAATCGAGCCGCGACTGACGACATCCGCTTCCTGACGAAATGTAAGACTGTTGCGTCGTCGATTCGATATCGATGATTCGAGCCGTGTTTTCCTGCGGAAATCCACGAAAACCGGCTCGAAATCGCCAAAACCGCATCCGGGCGCCGCGCCGCGCCCGTCTCCATCCCCTCCCGCCTCGCCCCCGATCCGGTGCATGCGCGCACCGCTTTCGTGCCGGAACTGTTTCACTTCTGGACATAGCAAAAAGCTTTGCAAGACACACTAAAACGATATTTCTCAATTTTTTTCGGCTTCGCTAAATTTGCTTCACATCAAAGCGGACCGGCCCGGAAGGGCTTGCCGCGGCACCGGCGCCAAGCTCGCCGCGCATTCGAAATTGATTCGGATATCGAAACAGGAACGGATTCGGGGCAGGGTGGCGGCAGCGATGCCGGCTGATGATCGCAGGGGTCCGGGCGAGCCCTGGACCGGACCAGCGCGGTTGCCCGCGCACGCAAGGAGACACCATCGTGAGCACCCCGGAGCGCAATGCGTCCCCGTTGATTGAGAAACACACGATCGGCTACGTGCCGCCCGAGGACCGCCACGGCAAGGTGCGCGACCTGTTCACGCTCTGGTTCGGCGGCAATATCGCGCCGCTGCCGATCGTGACCGGCGCGCTCGGCGTGCAGATCTTCCACCTGAACCTGTTGTGGGGCATCGTCGCGATCATCGTCGGCCAGGCGGTGGGCGGCGTGCTGATGGCGCTGCACTCGGCGCAGGGCCCGCAGATGGGCATCCCGCAGATGATCCAGAGCCGCGCGCAGTTCGGCTCCTGGGGCGCGCTGCTGGTCACCGTGATCGCCGGCGTGATGTACGTCGGCTTCTTCGCCTCGAACATCGTGCTGGCCGGCAAGTCGCTGCACGGCATCTCCTCGGCGGTGCCGCTGCCCGTGGGCATCGTGATCGGCGCGCTGGGCTCGGGCCTGATCGGCATCATCGGCTACCGCTTCATCCACATCCTCAACCGGATCGGCACCTGGGTGCTGGGCATCGGCATCGTGGTGGGCTTCTGGTACATCTTCACGCACGTCGGCACCGCCGATTTCCTGACGCGCGGCGGCTTCAACTTCGCCGGCTGGCTGGCCACCGTGTCGCTCTCGGCGCTCTGGCAGATCGCCTTCGCCCCCTACGTCTCCGACTATTCGCGCTACCTGCCGGCCGACGTGAAGGTGTCCTCGACCTTCTGGGCCACCTACCTGGGCTGCACCATCGGCTCGTCGCTGGCCTTCGTGTTCGGCGCGGTCGCGGTGCTGGCCGTGGCGCCGGGCGTCGATACGATGGACGCCGTCAAGCAGGCCACCGGCCCGTTCGGTTCGCTGATGCTGGTGCTGTTCCTGCTCAGCGTGATCAGCCACAACGCGCTGAACCTGTACGGCGCGGTGCTGTCCTCGATCACCTCCATCCAGACCTTCGCCTGGCGCTGGATTCCCACCGCCCGCGCGCGCGCCGTGTTCTCGATCGTGATCCTGGCCGCCTGCTGCTACTTCGCGATCGGCGTGTCGACCAACTTCGTGTCGAGCCTGGTGGACCTGGTGCTCGCGCTGCTGGTGGTGCTGGTGCCCTGGACGGCGATCAACCTGATCGACTTCTACGTGATCCACAAGGGCGACTACGACATCCAGTCGATCTTCCGCGTGGACGGCGGCATCTACGGCCGCTTCAACCCGCAGGCGCTGATCGCCTACGCGGTGGGCATCCTGGTGCAGATCCCGTTCATGAACACGCCGATGTACGCGGGCCCGGTGCCGGGTTACCTGGACGGCGCGGACCTGTCCTGGGTGATCGGGCTGGTGCTGACCTCGCCGCTGTACTACTGGCTGGCCACGCGCGACACGGCGTATCGCCGCCGCCAGGCCGATGCGCGGGCAACCGCCGGCGCGGCGCGCTGAGCGAGGATGCGTTGAAAGAGGAAGGGCCCGTGCACGATGCACGGGCCCGCAATGAAAAAGCCGCGTGGACCGAAAGGCCCACGCGGCTTTGTCGTTGTAGGGGCGATGCGGGCCGGCTCAGGCCTGCGCGCCGCTGGCCGAACGCTTGTCGAACAGGTAGTGCGCGACGCCCCATTCGCGGCCGTGCCGATAACCGAACAGCCCGGCCACCGCCATGTAGAACATGCGCCAGCGCTGGAACACGATCGGCGCGTCGTCCTCGCCGAAGGTCTCGCGCAGGATCGGCAGCAGTTGTTCGTGGGCCGCGTCGAGCGAGGCCAGCCAGTGGTTGGCGGTGCGCTGGTAGTGCGTGCCGTCGAGCCACCATTGCTTCTCGACGCGCAGGTGATCCTGGAAGCGCAGCAGCAGGTCGGCCGAGGGCATGGTGCCGCCGCCGAAGAAGTGTCGCGACATCCAGTCGTTGCCGTCCTGCGCCGTGAAGTGATACGCGATCAGGCGGTGCGCGAACAGGTGTACGAACAGCTTGCCGTCGTCGCTCATCCAGTGCGAGATCTTCGCGAGCAGCGCGCGATAGTTCTTCATGTGCTCGAAGTTCTCGATCGACAGCACGCGGTCGAAGCCGGCGTCGCCGGCGGCGAATTCATAGGTGGCCACGTCCCCGATGACGATCTTCAGGTTGGTGATGCCGCGCGCGGCGGCGCGCTGCTCGATGAATTCGCGTTGCCGCGCCGAGCTGGTGAGCCCGACCACCTGCGACTGGCGATAGCGCTCGGCCAGCCACAGCGATTGCGCGCCCCAACCGCAGCCGATATCGAGGATGCGCTGGCCGTCCACCAGCTCGGCGCGCTCGCCGTACAACTCGAGCATCGCGTCCTCGGCATGCGCGAGCGTGTCCTCGCCCTGCGGGAAGTAGCAGCAGGACTGCTTCATGCGCGGGCCCAGATAGGCCTCGAAGAAGCTGGCCGGCATGTCGTGCAGCTCGCGGCTGGTGGTCTGCGCGTCGGCGATCAACGGGGCGCGGTTCAGCTCCTCGACGAAGGCGTTCAGCGCGTCGATGCGCGCCACGTCGTCGTCGACGTGCTCGGCGCGCAGCTTCTGCCACAGCAGCGCGCTGATGCCGCCGCGGATCACCGAGTCGGAGATTCGCCCGCGCTCGCAATAGCGGATGAACCAGCCATCGGTATCGGTGACGGACTTCGAGTCGAAGGTGGTCGCAGTCATGATCGTGGGCTCCGTTCGTAGGAATCGTTATGGTCGGCCGCCGGCGGCGGTCGCGGGATGGAGGAGGCAGGCGCGTCTCTCGGGCACGCCGGATATCTGGCCCCGAATCGGCATCGCCGGGGCGGCGAAGAGGCGGTTACGTGCGTTTGCAGCATGACGCGACAGCGGCGCCGCGAGCGGTTCGCGGCGATCGTCAGGAGCACTCAGGTTGCGGTGCGAAAAAAAATCGACCGCGGCAAACGCGGGGAAGGGCAAGGAGGGACAGGTCGGAGACAGGCCGCACGCCATCGGCGTGCTCGTCGCGCGGTTTGCATCGTGGGAAATGAAAACGCTACGCATCGCCTCTCCTGGCGGATGAATGCTTCCATTTTCATTAAGTCGGGCCGCAGGTCAATACGGGGGAATGCCCAGCCAGAAACGACAGGATTCGCGCGCGGCGTTGAGCGCGATGAAACGCCGACGGGCGCCGGCAGGCCCCGGCCGGCGCGACTGCCAGCACTGCCATCGACTGCCACGATGCGGCCCGGCTGGCGGTTTTCGCCCGGCGGCCGCGCCGGCGCGGCCCGGCGCGATCAACAAAATCAAGGGCTTGCGACAGGCCCGGGCGGCGCGGCACATCTGGCACGCGACTTGTGTAGGGGAGCGCAGTTCATGTGCCCGCGTCAGCGCGGGCGATCGATTCCCCGAGGTCCGTCTTGCCCGATCGTTCCATCCTTTCTCGTCTCCCCGGCTTGTCGCCAGGCCGATCCCGCTTTCCAACCGCTGCATCCGATCCCCTGGCGGGAGGGCGCGGATGACCATCGCCCTGATCCTCGGCGCGCTGGTGGGCGCGGTGCTCGGCCTGACCGGCGCGGGCGGCGGCATCCTCGCGGTGCCGGCCCTGGTGGCCGGGCTCGGCTGGACCATCCAGCAGGCTACGCCGGTGGCCCTGATCGCGGTGGCGGGCAGCGCCGCGATCGGCGCGCTGGAAGCGTTCCGGCGCCGGCTGGTGCGCTACCGCGCGGCGCTCCTGATGGCCGCCGCCGGCGTGCCGGCCACCTCGCTGGGCGTGCGCGCGGCCCAGGCGCTGCCGCAGCGGCTGCTGCTGGCGTTGTTCGCGGTGGTGATGCTGGTGGTGGCGGCGCGGCTCTGGCGGCAGGTGCGCGCCGGCCGCGCCGAGGTGGTCGATCATTCGCCGCTGTGCGTCGGCCATATGAATCCCGACACCGGGCGCCTGGCCTGGACGCCGGCCACCGCCGCCGCGCTGGCGAGCACCGGCGCCGTCACCGGGCTGATGACGGGCCTGCTCGGCGTGGGCGGCGGCTTCATCATCGTGCCGATGCTGCGCAAGCTGACCGACGTGCCGATGCACGGCGTGGTCGCCACCTCGCTGATGGTGATCGCGCTGGTGGGCACCGGCGGCATCGCCTCGACGATCGCGCATGGCACGCCGGTGCCGGTGGAGGTGGCGCTCTGGTTCAGCGCGACCACGGCGGCCGGGATGGTGGCGGGGCGCCTGGCTTCGCGGCGGCTCGCGGCGCGCCATGTGCAGACGGGTTTCGCCGTGGTGCTGACGCTGGTGGCGGCCGGCTTGCTGGCCAAGGCGGCGTTCGGCGCCTGAGGGCGGGCGGCGGGCGCGTGCCGGCTTGGGCCAAGCGCGCGCCGCCGCTGTATGATGCCGTCCCACGGGGGAACCATGGGACGGCCGAGATTGAAGGCGCGGCCCGGGGTTCGAGGCAGGAACCATCACAATTCAAACGACCAACGGGCCAATGAAATTCTGGCTGATCAACGGGAAGGCCGAATCGATCCGATTCGGCGACGACAGCTTGGGAATCGAATCGCGTCGCCGCGTGCGCATTGCCGTCGGCGACGCCTTGTTTCTCGGCAACGGCATGGGCCATATCGAGCCGATGCTCTATGTGGTCGAGGCCGTGGAGATGAAGGAGCGCGACGCGGCGCCGGAGCTGCCGGAAGACTTCGCGCTGGGCTATCAGTTGCCGATCGAGGATGAGGGCAAGGTCTATCGCTATCGCTTCGAACTCGGGCGCAAGCTGGGGCTCGATCATCCGCTCGAACTCGACGATTTCCTCTACAGCCTCAGCTTCGTCAAGCGCCTGGAGGCACCGGAACGGCATTTCCGTTTTCCGTTCCGCGAGATTCCCCAGGTCGACGCCGACGTGCTGCTCAACAATCGCATCTTCGTCTCGCGCACGGCCTTCTATTCGCTCTATTACGCCTTGCCGGCGCGCACGCGCATCGAGTTCGACCATCGCGAGGCATTGAACCCGTCCCGGCAGGCCAGCTACCGGGCGCGGCTCGAACGGCTGATCGGCTTCGTCGAGGCGCGCATCCTGCCGGTCGGCGAGATGCTGGTGGAGGCCGCCGCGCAGTGGCGGGAACTGGGCGCCGCCGAGCGCATCGGCACCTTCGACGCCGTGCATTTCGCCGACGAGGACACGCGCGGCAGCGCATCGGCGGGCCGCCAGCTGCGCGCCTTCGAGGCGTTGTTCGCCGAGCTCGAGCCGCTGCCCGATGACGCCGCGAACCCGAACCGGATCGTGCTCGAGTCGCTGGACGATCTGCAGCGGCTGCCGCCGAGCTATCTCGACATCGATCTCGGCCCGGTCGACGGCGGTTTTCTCGCGCAACTGATGGCCTTCGTCTCCAGCGACGGCAATCGCACCAGCGAACTGAGCTTCGAACGGACCTTCGCCGCACGATGAAACGAATCGATCTGCTGAAACGCCTGCGCGCCGTCAAACACACGCTCGCGGATGCCGCTGTCTGGAGCACCCACGCGGCGGTGGACACGGACCAGGATTCCTATGTCTTCGAATTCCTGTGTTTCCTGAACCTGTGCGCCGAGCTCGAGGTCGGTCACGAACTCGAGGTGGTAACGCGCAAGAAGAAGGCGGTGTGGCCCAAGGGGCCGGCGCTCAAGTGCAATTTTTCCTACGCGAGGATCACGCCGAAGGCCGGCGGCGCGCACGAATACGATCTCAACCCCGGCATCAAGATCAGCGACCGCTACGGCAAGCTGCGCGCGCCCGATATCTCGATCACGGAAAGGACCGGCGATGCGACGCCGGCCTTCGGGCAGGTCACCGCGATCTGGGACGCGAAGTTCTCCGAGCGTGCCGGCTCGCCGATCGGCGACACCAATGTCAGCGACTTCCTCTACACGGCGCAGCAGCTCGGTTTTCCGCGCGTGCCGCCGGGGCCGTTCCACGGCGTGGGCGGCGGCGTTTATGCGCGCTCGGGGCTGATCACCAACGCGCAGCCGTCGAGCGAACCGGACCAGGTCTATGTGGATCACGGCATGCACGAGGTCAGCGGGTTTCCGCTGGCGATCGCGATGCGGCCGGCGTATCCGGCGGCGGTGACTGCCGGGGCGGCGGTGGCGCCGCCGGCCCCCGTTGCGAATCCTGCCGCTGCTGCCCTCATGGCTCTCGGTGGTGGCGCGGTGGCTGCCGCTGCCGTTGCACCGGCTGCGGCGATGGCGGCGCCGTCGTCCGCCGGTGCGGTGGCGCCCGCGGCGGTAGCTGCTGCGCCGTCGTCTGCCGGTGCGGCG
>NZ_VWWK01000051.1:0-39802 GCF_011753035.1 Burkholderia sp. Ax-1720
CGCCAGCGGCGCGCGCAGGTTCGGCAGGCCGGCTTGCGCGACCCAGGCGGCGATCGAGCGCCGCGAGCGCGGCTCGGGGTCGCTCGGCTGCCAGTCGATGCCCGGCAGGGCCGCCGCGAAATGCACGGCGTGCTGGCCGGTGCCGCTCGCGATCTCGAGCACGGTGCCGCGCTCGGGCAGGACCTCGCGCAGCACCGCGAGGATCGGCTCGCGGTTGCGCTCGGCCGCCGGCGCCTGCAGGCGATCGGCCGGATTAGCGGCGGCTTCGCCCGTGCATTCGGCACTCGGCCGGGCGTGATTTGGATCGGTGGAATTCGTCATGCGGGAGGATCGGTGGAGGATGAGGACGGGACGGCCGGAAGCCGCGATGCGCGCAGTGTGCCGCATCGGCGGGCTCGGTGGTAGCGGACGCGGGACGCCTTCGACACTTCGACACGCTGGTGACGAGCGGCGGGCTGGTTCGGCTAGTTCGGCATCGCGGATCAGGCGGGCCGGCACGCCGGCTCGCTCGACCTCGTCGATTCAGCGCACCGGCACGCGACCACCCGCGCCCTCAGCGCACGAGGCTCGCCCCCTCTTCCGGATCGGCCAGCCCGAGCCGTGTCAGCAGCGCCTCCAGCGTCGCGCCGCAGGCGGCTTCGACCTTCAGTGCGAGCAGCGGATCGGCGCGCGTGCGCCCCAGGTTCAGCGCGGCGACCGGCTTGCCGCGCTCGCCGGCCCAGACGCAGAAGCGATACCCCGAATACACCATCAACGAGGAGCCGACCACCAGCATCGCATCGGCTTCGTCGAGCGCGCGCGTCGCGGCCGCCACGCGTTCGCGCGGCACGTTCTCGCCGAAGAACACCACGGCCGGCTTGAGCATGCCCGCGCAGATCGGGCAGGCCGGCACGCGGAAATCGTCGAGCGTATCGAGTTCGAGCTGCGCGTCGCCGTCGGCCAGCGGCACGGCTTCATAGGCCAGCAGCGCGGGATTGTCGGCCTCGAGCGTGTGCTGGATCGCCGCGCGCGCGTGATGGGCGCCGCAATCGAGACAGCTCACGCCGTCGATGCCGCCGTGCAGCTCGATCACGCCGCGGCTGCCGGCGCGCTGGTGCAGGCCATCGACGTTCTGCGTGACCAGCCCGCCGATGCGCCCGGCCGCGCCGAGCCGCGCGATCGCGCGATGCGCCGCGTTCGGCCGCGCGCGCCCCACCACCGGCCAGCCGAGCATGCTGCGTGCCCAATAACGGCGGCGCGCCGGCTCGGAGCCGACGAATTCCTGGTACTGGATCGGGGGTGAGCGCATCCACTGGCCGTTGCGGTCGCGGTAGCCGGGAATGCCGGAATCGGTGCTGATGCCGGCGCCGGTCAACACGAACAGGCGGGGATGGCGTTCGACGAAAGCGTGCAGCGCGTCGAGCGCCGCCGGGTCCGCCGCGACGAGTTCGGGCAGGGAATCGTGATCGTTCATGGCTGGGTGGGGGGTCCTGCCGGCGGGTTCGGGGAGCAATCGCCTCGTCCGCCGGCCTGCGCGAGATCATACCGAAGGCCCTGAATCGACGTGGATCGCCTTGTCAGGCATGGCCGACAATGGGGCAAGATCATTCGCGACAGCGGCCTAGCGAGCCGTTCCGCGTTGCGTGGACACAACGCCGCTACGACGTCTAACGAATTCGCTTGCCACGCCTAGTACAAACCCTTAGTATTGCGTCTGTCTCCTCCATGTCTCCAACATGGATTCAGCCCGCAACAGTGTTGCGGGCTTTTTCTTTTGTGGCCCGCGTCGGCGCCCGCCTTTCCTTTCAAGCCGCCGAATGCCCGTCGTCGAAGATCGCCTCGATCGCCAGCCCGAAGGTACGCGCGATCGAAAAGGCCAGCGGCAGGCTCGGATCGTAGCGGCCGTTCTCGATCGCGATCACGGTCTGGCGCGACACGCCGAGGCGCTCGCCCAGCGCCGCTTGCGACCAGCCTCGTTCCAGCCGCAACTCCCGCACGCGATTGTTCATCGGTAGCGCAGCGACACGAACACCGAACTCAGCACCCACAGCACGGCCATCACCGGCCACACCACGAACAGCGACAGCGACGGGAAACCGACGTTCTCGAGGAAGCCGTAGCCGAAGGTCAGCAGCGCGGTGCCGCCGAAGGCGATCGACAAGGACTCGAGCTCGATGCGCCGCTGCAGTTCGTCGAGCCGCCGCACGCGCCGCACGATCGCCCAGCAGACACCCACGCCCGGCAGGATCGGCAGCAGCGAGACCAGGATGCGCCAACCCCTCGACTCGATGCCGTCGCCGCGCAACAGCAGCAGCGAGACGGTCAGCAGCGCCACATAGGCGAGCAGCGCCGCCCCAACCTCGATCCGGTAACGATTCATCCTGGCCTCCTTGTTGTCGAAGGCGACCAGTCTGACGTAAGCCGATCGAAATGTAAAGCTTGCTTTACATGGCATCGAACCGCATCACTTGCCGCGCCGCGCCAGCTCGCCGATCCCCTGCACCGGCAGGCACCGAGCCGCATCGCTCTCTTCCCGCGCCGGCCCCGTCGCGCGCGTCAAGCCGCGCACGAAACGCCGCCCCGCCGGCCCATACACGGCATCGGGCTCCGGGAACAGCCAGACGAAGACGAGATACAGCACGCCGCCCAGCAGCAGCGAGATCGGCACGCTCAGGTCGAGGCCGCCGGCCAGGTTGCCCAGCACGCCGACGAACTGCCCCGGCAGGTTGACGAAGGCCAGGCCGACCAGGGCCGCCGGCAGCCAGGCGCCCATCGCCCGCAGGTTCCAGCCGTGCGTGAACCAGTAATGGCCGCCGCGCAGGCCGCGATTGAAGACCTGCAGGTCGTCGGCCAGATAGAAGCCGCGCCGCGTCACGTAGCCGATCACCATGATCGCCATCCAGGGGCAGCTGAAGGTGCCGATCAGGGTCGAGAAGGTCGACACGCTCTCCACCAGGTTGAAGGCGAAGCGCCCCACGAAGATGAAGCCGATCGCCAGCGTGCCGATCAGCAGCGTGGCGCGCACGCGGTTCAGCAGCCTGGGGAACATGCTCGACATGTCGAGCCCGGTGCCGTACAGCGCGGTGGTGCCGGTCGACATGCCGCCGATGATGGCGATCACGCAGGTGGGCAGCAGGAACCAGCGCGGCGACACCGCCAGCAGCCCGCCCACGTAGTCGTTCGAGGCGATGAACGAGGGTGCGTGGGTGGCGATGATGCTGGCCGTGGCGAGCCCGAACAGGAACGGCACGAAGGTGGCGAGCTGGGCCACGAACACGGCGCCGATCACACGATGGCGCGGCGTGTGCTCGGGGATGTAGCGCGCCCAGTCGCCGAGCGTCGAGGCGAACGACACGGGATTGCTCATCGCCACCAGCGCGGCGCCGCAGAAGGCGGCCCAGAAGCCCGCGCCGCCCGCGTGCAGGGTGCCGGCATAAGCGGCGTCGAAGCTGCCGGAAAACGCGAAGGCACCCACCAGGAACATCAGGCTGGCGGCCCACACGGCGATCTTGTTGACCCACAGCATGAAGCGGAAGCCGTAGATGCAGACCACCAGCACCAGCACCGCGAACACCAGGTACGAGAGGCCCACCGTGGCGCCGTTGACGGGCAGGCCGACCAGGCTGTGGGCGCCGCCCACCAGCGCGTCGCCGGAGCTCCAGACCGCCAGCGAGAAGAAGGCCACCGAGGTCAGCAGCGCCAGGAAGGAGCCGACGATGCGGCCGTGGATGCCGAAGTGCGCGCCCGAGGAAACCGGGTCGTTGGTGCCGTTGCGCGTGCCGAACAGGCTCATCGGCGCGAGGATGCAGGTACCGGCCAGCACGCCGAGCACGATCGCCAGCGCGCCGTCGCGAAACGACAGGCCGACCAGGATCGGGAAGCTGCCGAGCACCGAGGTGGAAAAGGTGTTGCAGCCGCCGAACAGCAGCCGGAACAGGTCGATGGGCCGCGCGTAGCGCGAGGCATCGGGGATGCGTTCGAAACTGAAGGTCTCGATCCGCGTCATGCTGGTGTCGTCGTGGGAAGTGTCGCTCATCGTCTCGCTCCATTCGGGCGCCGGTCCCGCCCGTCGCGCGGGCTGGCCGGCATATCGTGCCGATCGTTGTTCATGCCGCGGGCCGGGGCCCGGCGCGCGGTGTCGCTGGTACGCCGCGCGGGGCCGGCCCGCGCTCACGGGCCGTCGCGCCCGTGCCGGGGAAGGCTCGAAGTTCGGCGGGCCCGGGTGGCCCGTGCCCATAGGCTTCGGCGGGATCGGAAGTGGTCGAAAACATCGGAGAACGAATCGATCGGCAAAGGCGCCGGCGGCACCCAAGGAAACGGCGCGGCCGGCACCTGGCCGGCCGCGCCGCGCTCACATCGGGAAGCCCATCGCCTTGATGCCGCGAATCCAGGCGCGTTTCCAGCCGCCCTCGGCATCGGCGCCGTCGAAGGCGTGGAAGGTGATCTTCGCGGCCAGCCAACGCACCGGCTCGGGCGGGATGTAGGTCGGGCTCTGCCTGGCGATGTCGAGCCGGCGCTCGGGGCTGTCGCGATCGAACAGGATGTTCAGGCCCATGAAGGCGCCGAAGCGGCTGGCCGCGACGCCGAAGCCCGTGTAACCGGCCACGAACACGCCCTTGCCGCCCAGGTAGCGCTTGGCGAACACCGAGCCGCGCGAGCAGTAGTCGATCGGGCCGCCC
Organism: Burkholderia sp. Ax-1720; assembly: GCF_011753035.1. Taxonomy (NCBI): domain Bacteria; kingdom Pseudomonadati; phylum Pseudomonadota; class Betaproteobacteria; order Burkholderiales; family Burkholderiaceae; genus Burkholderia; species Burkholderia sp. Ax-1720. The sequence continues at coordinate 4,659 of NZ_VWWK01000051.1, forward strand.
CAGGCATGCGAGAAGCGCAGCCCGGCCAGTTGCGGGAAGGTGCGGAAGAAGGCCTGCGCCAGCCGCGTGTAGGTATCGCGGCGCGCATCCTGGGCCGGCTGCGGATTGCCGTCGAAGTGATAGCTGACCAGGCCGCCGAAGATGATGCGGTTGTCCTTGGTGAGGCGGAAATAGTTGAGCTGGGTGCGCGTGTCGTAGATGCCCTGCCGGTTCTTCCAGCCGATTCGCGCCAGTTGCGCCTCGCTGAGCGGCTCGGTGGCCAGCACGTGGTCGCGCACCTGCAGCACGCGCCGGTTGATGTCGGCGATGCCGACCTTCGCGGTGCCGCTGCCGAACAGCACGCGCGGCGCGCGGATGCTGCCCTCGGGCGTGCTGGCCAGCACCGTGTCGCCTTCGTCGCGGATCGCCTCGAGCGGCGTGTGCTCGTGGATCCTCACGCCCAGCGAGAGCGCCGCGCGCTTGAGGCCCCAGGCCAGCTTGGCCGGATGCACGATGCCGCTGCGATTGCGCGACCAGAGCGCGCCGGCGAACAGCGGCGAATCCAGTTGCTCGAGCGTCTGCTGGCGATCCAGCAACTGCACGTCGTGGCCATGATGCGTGTGCAGTTCGTGATCCTCGCGCAGTTGCCCGAGATGCGCGGGGTCGACCGCCACCGTCATCTCGCCGTTCCACTCGATGTCGGCATCGATGCCGTAGCGCTCCAGGCTCGCCTCGAAGCCGTCGAGATTGAGATGGCCGAAGCGTTCCAGCTCGGCGATGTCGTTCGGGAACACGCGCACCGCGTTCGGCAGCCCGTGCATCACCGAGGTCGAGATGATGCCGCCGGCGCGGCCCGAGGCGCCATGCGCGACGCGCCCTGCCTCGATCAGCACCACCTCGAGTTCGGGCATCTGCTCCTTGGCCTGGATCGCCGCCCACAGCCCGGTGAAGCCGCCGCCGACGATCAGCAGGTCCGCCTGCCGGTCGCCGCGCAGCGCGGCCTCGGCGGGCGGCTCGGCCGGGTTGTCGAGCCAGTACGGCATCAGCTTCGCGCCGGCCAGCGCGCGTTCGGCATCGGCCTGGCTGGCCTCGCCGCGCGCGCCGCCCCGGCCCTCGTGGCGGGCCGCCGGAGCGGACGAAGGCGCGCCGCCGAGACCGGCTTCACGATGGTTCGCGGTATCAAGCATCGCGGGACTCCTGACGAATGAGGCCGCCGCGACGCGGCGACGAAACGAGGTTCATGCGGGGTGCCGCGGGCGCGAGGCACGTACGCGGGCAACACGAGGCGGCGAGCGGAAACATCGCGCGGCGCGGCTCAGGCCTTCTCGAGCAGCACGTAGAACTTCTTCGCGTCCTCGAGCGTTTCCCAGCGGCCCGCGAAACCGGCCGGCAGCAGATAACCCTGCCCCGCCACGAACTCCTGGCGATTGCCCTCGAGGTCGGTCAGCGCGACGCGCCCCTCGACCAGCCAGACCGCCTCGTCCGCCTCGGTGGCCGGGAAGTCGAGCGCGCCGACCTTGCCCTCCCACCAGCCGATCACGTGGCCCGCGCTGGGGCCCGCGCCGGCGCGCCAGTCGCATTCGTCCATGCCGTAGTCGAGGCGCGTGAATTCGCCGATGCCGGCGCCCAGCGGGACGATGTCCTGAATCAGTTTGCTCATTGCGTGGTTCATTCCGTGTAGAAGGGATGAGCTGGACTGTAGCGAGCGGCCGCGCCCCGGTATGCCCCCCCGCGGGGGGGGCAAGCCGCGCTTTCGCCCTTCCGCGAGCCTGCGGAAAACCCCGGCTTTACGGCCGGCACGAGGCCTGATCTATAATCGGCTCGCCTCCATTCCGGCATGCATCATGGCCGTTCACGCCCTTTCCTCCCCGCTCGATTCCGCCCCGATCCCGCTGTCGTTCCAGACGCTCGGCGAAGTCATCGACTCGGTCGGCACACCTGATTTCGTGCCGCGCCTGACGGTGCTGCTCAACCAGATCGTGCCGGTCAACGCGGTCCATATCGAACGCTCGCGCGTCGACGCGGCGATGCCGACCGGCTTTCGCTGCGAATGGGTCGGCAGCGGCGGCGTGGGCATGGACCACGGCACCATCGCCGAGGTGATGACGCTCTACTACGACCGCTTCTACGATCGCGATCCGCTGTTCGCCGGCATCCGCGGCGAGGTCGGCACCCTGCTGGTGGTGCGCGACATCGGCGCGATCCCGCCCGGCGAATTCCGCCAGCGGCTCTACGACGAGGTGCAGATCGCCCACGAATGCGTGCTGGCGCGCGGCACGCGCCACGCCCAGCACTCGATCGCGCTGGAACGCGATACGCGCCAGCCCGCCTTCTCGCTGGCCGAGATGCAGCGCTTTCGCACCGTCAGCGACTGCCTGTTCCCGCTGCTCGAACTGCATGCCGCCACCGCGGCCTCGCGACGGATCGCGCACGTCACCCCGCACCTGCATCCGCTCGCGCAGTTCGATGCGCGCCTCGCGCGCGACCAGCCGCGCCTGTCCAGGCGCGAATACGAGATCTGCGCGCAACTGATCGGCGGGCGCACCGTGCCCGAGGCCGCCGAGATCGTCGGCGTGCGGGTGGCCACCGCCGAGTCCTACGTGAAGCGCGCCTTCGCCAAGCTCGGCGTGCGCACCAAGCGCGAGCTGCTGGCCTGGGCGCAGTCGGCAGCCGCCTGAAGACAGGCCCGCGCGGCACGCGCCGCATGCATCGATCGCGATCGATGTGGACATCGGCAATTCGCGATTCGTCCGCTGCCGGAACTCCCCTACCATCGTCGCGACGCGATCCCCGCAACGATCGCGCACCGAACCCCGGAGACACCCCCGATGAGCCTTGTTCCGACCCGCCGCGCCGACGACGGCCGCGCCGTCCATCCCGCCGCGACGATCGCCGGCACCGATCACTACCGCGAGGCCGGAGAACCCGGCGCGCGCACGCCGCTGCATCACGCGGCCACGGGCGCGCCGGCCGGCTGGCAGGACAGCGCGACGGCCGAGCTGGTCGACGAGGCGGTGGCGGCGGCCCGCGCCGCGCTGCCGGCCTGGCGCGCGACGGCCAGCGCCGAGCGCGGCCGGCTGCTGCACGCCATCGCCGATCGCATCGAGGCGGACCGCGAGGCGCTGGCCGCGCTGCAACGCGAGATCAGCGGCAAGCCGCCGGTCGAGGCCGACATCGACGTCGGCGACGCGGCCGCGACCTTCCGCTATTACGCCGAACTCTGCGAGCAGGCCACACTGTTTTCTCCCGAATCGATCGCGATCCCCGGCGCCGAAATCGCGGCCGAGCTCGACTACCAGCCGGTGGGCGTGGCCGCGCTGATCGTGCCGTGGAATTTCCCGATGGTGACCACCGCCTGGAAGCTCGCGCCGGCGCTGGCCGCCGGCTGCACCGTGGTGCTCAAGCCCTCGGAGCTGAGCTCGCCCGTCGAGCATCGCCTGGTCGCCCACGTGCACGCGGCCGGCGTGCCGGCCGGCGCCGTCAACGTGGTGAACGGCGGCGCCGAGGTGGGCGCGCTGCTGAGCTCGCATCCGCGCATCGACAAGATTTCCTTCACCGGCAGCACCGCCGCCGGCCGGCACGTGATGCGCGCGGCCGCCGAGCGGATGACGCGCCTCACGCTGGAGCTGGGCGGCAAGTCGGCGCTGGTGGTGCGCGAGGATGCCGATCTCGCGCTGGCGGTCTCGCTCGCGGTAGGCGGCGCCTTCACCAATGCCGGGCAGATGTGCTCGGCCACCGCGCGCATCCTGGTGCATCACACGCTGCACGGCGCCTTCATGGCCGCCTTCGAATCGGCGGTGCGCGAGCTGGTGGTCGGGCCGCCGCAATTGAGCGAGGTGGCGATGGGCCCGCTGATCTCGGCCGCGCATCGCGCGCGCGTGAACGCCGCGCTCGAGGCCGGGCTGGCCGCCGGCGCCGCGGTCGCCTTCGAGGGCCGGCTCGATCCCGCTTGCGGCGACGGCTTCTTCCGCGCGCCGGTGGTGATCGACGAACCCGCGCTCGACAATCCGCTGTGGACCGAGGAAGTGTTCGGTCCGGTGGCCTGCGTGAAGTCGTTCCGCGACGACGAGCAAGCCATCGCGCTGGCCAACGACACCGCCTATGGGCTGGTGGCCACGGTCGTCACGCGCGATGCGGACGCGGCGCGGCGCTACACGCAGGCGCTGCGCGCGGGCCTGGTGTGGATCAACACCCCGCAGCTGATCTTCCCGCAGGTTTGCTGGGGCGGGCTGGGGCTCAGCGGGATCGGCCGCGAACTGGGCCTGGCCGGGCTGCGCAGCTACCAGGAACTGCGGCACCGGATCTCGGCTTGAGCGAGCGGCGCGCGGCCTGCCGCGCCGTGCAGCGGCGCGTGTGAATCGCTCCGTCGCCACGCGCGCGGCACCGCGAACGCATCGTCTCGAAGCAGGCGAGCGCCATCCCGCGCCGGCCCCTCGATGTCACGCGGCTGACACGAAACGGCGGGCCGTTTCGCAGGCCGTTTCGCCGGCCCTTCCCGGGCCTCTCGATCGCAGGCCAAGCGAAAGCTCGGCCCACTAGAATCGCGGCGAGACCAACCCGGGAATCCCTCCCCATGAAAATCAAGACTAGCTGGATGCTGGCGCTGCTGGCCACGCCGATGATCTGCCGCGCCGACGGCATCCCCGCGCCGACCATCACGCCCGGCGACACCTGGACCTACATCAACACGGCAGAAACCGGGCCGAACGGCTGGCGCCAGTCGCACGACAGCATCGTCGCGCTGCGCACCACCGCCGATCACATCTATGTCGAGACCAAGACGGCGAACTCCCCCCAGGCTCCGATCGAATCGATCTCGGGCCTCGACTGGAGCCGCGCGCGCAATGTCAACGGCACCGAGCAGGTGGTCAGCCGGCCGCTGGCGTTCCCGCTCGGCACCGGCAAGCAGTGGGAGGTCAAGTTCACCGAGCAGCAGCCGAACGCGCGCCTGAGCTCGCGCACCTACGACACCAGGATGCGGGTGGTGGGCCACGAGGCGATCGACGTGCCGGCCGGCCATTTCGATGCGATCAAGATCGAGGGCGAAGGCCAGTGGACGGCCGACCTCGCGCCGACGCAAGTCGCCGGCAGCACGGTGGTGCACGACAACAACGGCGTCACCGCGATCGCGCATGCCGGCGGGCAGAAGGCCGTCACCACCACCGGCCGCCTCTACAAGGCGGTCTGGTACGTGCCCTCGGTCAATCGCTGGGTGAAGACGGTCGAGGAGTACTACAACCCGAACGGCACGCGCGCGCAGCGCCTGTCCTCGGAGCTCGAGTCCTTCCATTCGGGCACGGCGCACGGCGGCACCGCGCCGAGCGCCGCCCAGGCGCCGGCATCGGCCGTCAATCCCGCCACGCCGGCCTCCTGAGCGCCGCGCTTCAGGACGCTTCGCGGCGCCAGGCGTGTTCGGCCAGCGCCGCCGATAGCGCCTGCTCGGTCCAGTCCTCCGCCAGCGCCTGCCGCAGCAACTGCTGCTGGCTGGCCGGCGCGAGGCCGCCCAGCGGCGGATCGCGATCGAGCCGGGTGGGGAACGGATAACCCTCGGCACTCGATGCGATCACGGCCTCGGCCTGCGCCTCGTCCAGCCGCCCCGAAGCGCGCCAGGCCCGCAGCACCGGGTAGAGCCGCTCGCACATCGCGCGCCGGTCGAGCGTCTCCATCGCGCGGCCGTAGGCGGAGGACACCTGCAGCAGGTTCGCCATGCGCTGCACGTCGGCCGTGCGATTCTCGCCGGCGGCATGGAACAGCGCGGGGTTGAAGAACAGCGCATCGCCCTTGCGCAGCGGCAACTGCACGCAATGGGCCTCGAAATAGGCACGGAAATCGGCCCGCCGCCAGGCGACATAACCAGGCGCATAACGCTGCGAATACGGCAGCAGCTTGGTCGGCCCGCTCTCGACCGGCATCGCGCCATGCGCCACCGCGCCCTGCAGCGTCAGCAGCGCCGACATGCGATGCACGTGCGCCGGGTAGCGCGCGGCCTGTTCGGCGCTCTGGAAACCGAGGTGGTAATCGCGATGCGCCTGCTGCGCGGCGCCGCCGGGCCGCACCACGTTGACCTGCGAGGTCATCTGGTAGGCCGGCCCGAGCCATGCCTCGGCGATCGCCCGCAGCGCGGGATTGGCGAAATACGCCGCGAACACCTCGGGCGCCTGCCGGCACAGCTTTTCCTGCGCGTTCCAGATACGGTCGTTCGCGCCGGCCCGCGCGAAGTGATCGGCCCCGCCGCCGCCCTGCTCGCGCTCGGCGCGGATGATCGCCTCGAACACCTCGGTGGCGGCGTCGATCGGCGCCGTGTCCTCGTAGGCATGGGCCAGCACCAGCACGCCCGCGCCGTGCAGCAACACCTCGGTCCATTCGGCCTGCCAGGCCATCAGCGCCTCGCGATCGCGCCACACGCCGCGCAGGTCGCGGCAATCGTAGATCGGCACCTGCCTCAGCAGCTCGCCGGCGCGCGCCGGCCTCCCGTGCTCGCGCTCGCCGCGCCCGAGTTCGGCGACGAAGGCATCGAGCGAACAGCCCGCCTCGCTGAACCAGTTCGGTTCCGGCTCGGCATCTCCATTCGGAATCCTGTCGAATACTTGCGCTTGCGCCCGGCTCGTCATCGCTTCGTCTCCCGCCTGTCGTGCAGGCATCGTGATGCGAAACGAGTATAGCGATGCACGATCGATCCGAACTATCATCGATCCATCAAGAACACCTCAAATCCGGATCGCCGAAATCATGGCCCACAAGTTCCTGGTCAAGGAAATCGCCCTGCAGGCCGGCGTCGGCGCGGCCACCGTCGATCGCGTGCTGAACGGCCGGGCGCATGTGCGCGACCACACGCGGCGACGTGTCGAGCAGGCGATCCGCGAACTGGAGAAGCAGGCGCGGCAGCTCGATGCGGCCGGCCGCAAGCTGATCGTCGACGTGCTGGTGGAGGCGCCCGCGCGCTTCGCCGACGAGATCGGCGCGGCGCTCGATGCCGAGCTGCCGGGCCTGCATCCGGCCGTGTTCCGCCCGCGCCTGCTGATGCGCGAGACGCTCGGCACCGCCGAGGTGGTGGAGGCGCTGCGCGCGATCGGCAAGCGCGGCAGCCACGGCGTGCTGCTCAAGGCGCGCGACGAACCCGCCATCGCCGAGGCGATCGCCGCGCTGCATGCGCAGGGCATCCCGGTGGTGACGATCTTCACCGACCTGCCGGGCTCGGCGCGCCTGGCTTATGCGGGGCCCGACAACCGCGTGGCCGGCGCGACGGCGGCCTGGCTGATCGGGCAGTGGCTGGGCGAGCGCTCCGGCAAGGTGCTGGTGACCCTGAGCGACGAGCGGTTTCGCGGCGAGGAGGAACGCGAGATCAGCTTCCGGCGCGCGCTGCGCAGCCGCTACCCGAAGCTGGGCCTGATCGACGCGAGCGGCGGCCACGGGCTGGACGCGGCCACCGGCGAGCGCGTGCGCGCCGCGCTCGGCAGGCGGCGCGAGATCGTGGCGGTCTATTCGATGGGCGGCGGCAATGCGGCGATCGTCGCGGCGCTGGAGGCGCGGCGCCTGGCGCCGGTCTGCTTCGTCGGCCACGACCTCGATCGCGACAATATCCGCCTGCTGCGCGAGGGACGCCTGCACGCGGTGCTGCACCACGACCTGCGCCAGGACCTGCGCGCCGCCTGCCAGCACCTGATGCACTTCCATCGCCTGCTGCCGGCCGGCGCGATCGCGCCGTGTTCGTCCCTGGTGGTGATCACGCCGGAGAACATCCCGGCGCACATCGCGGCCCGTTTCGCCTGAGCGGGCGAGGCGCCCGAGGTCGATTCGCGCCGGCCCGCTATCGTCTGAAAGATCGATGCGAGCACAACGAAACGCATCGTTTTCGCCCGATTGGACGATTCATCCATCCAGTAGATGGATTTCATCAAAATTACTCATATAACGAAAAATTAACAATGGCATAGTGCCGGAGCCTCGATTTCCACCACGGTCCACGGACCGTCCCGGGAGCGCCAAGCCAGTTCGTCGAGATCACGACAGCCAGGTGCCGCCAGCCGCAAAACGCTTGCCCCGCAACGCCCGCCCGGGTGTCGGCCAGCGTGAGCCAGCGCATCGACCTTCAGCCCGAAGCGCGCGCGACGTCACCCTCGTCGCCGCCGACGCCTAGCGCCGAACCGCAATTCCCCTAGCCGTTTCCCGTGTGTCGCTCCGTTCCGGCGCGGCCATTTCCCTTACGGAAGCCCTCGCACGAGCATGTCGGACACGCAGCAAACCGCTTACAAATAAACATGATTCTCATTCTAATTCCGCCCATCGTTTGCCGATAAGCCCGGCATCCGGTGCGTACTTCCGGCATGTTCGCTACCCGCGAATCCGGCGGCAACCCATCTCGACACACGACAACAGGACACATCGCATCATGGCAAGGACTGGCCGCCATTTCACCGAAACCACCCGCCTGACCCGCTGCGCGGCGCTCGCCGCGCTCGCGTGCCTGTCGATCGCGGAGCCGGCATTCGCCCAGGAATCCGATCCGAAACCGAAGGAGCCGCAGAACACCACCGTGCTTGACACCATCAACGTGTCGGGCGACTGGCTCGGCAGCGGCCTGCAGAACAGCGTGAAGACCTTCGCGGGCGCGCGCACCGTGGTCAACCACCAGGCGATCGAGGACAGCGGCGCGTCGAGCATCGCCGACGTGCTGCGCCGTGTGCCGGGCGTGCAGGCCACCGACAACTCGGGTTCGGCCGGCAGCGCGATCTCGCTGAACATCGGCGTGCGCGGACTGACCGGTCGCTACGCGCCGCGCTCGACCATCCTGCTCGACGGCATTCCGCTGGCCTTCGCCCCCTATGGGCAGCCACAGATGTCGTTCGCGCCGATCAGCCTGGGCAACATCCAGTCGATCGACGTGGTGCGCAGCGGCGGCTCGGTGCGCTACGGCCCGCAGAACGTGGGCGGCGTGATCAACTTCCGCACCCGCGACATCCCCAGCCAGCCGGGCCTGACCGCAGACGCCACGATGCGCGAGAACATCTACACGCACGGCGGCGCGAGCACCCAGTACAGCACCTTCCTCGGCACCCAGATGGACAACGGCCTGGGCGTGGCCCTGCTCTACTCGGGCATGGCCGGTCGCGACTGGCGCGTGGGCAGCGACGAGAGCGTCAACGACCTGCAGTTGAAGTGGCGCTACGAGCTCACGCCGAGCTCCGAGCTGTACGGCAAGTTCTCCTACTACGACGTCAAATCGCATACGCCGGGCGGTCTGACGGTGGCGCAGTTCAATGCCGACCCGTTCCAGAACACCCGGCCGACCGACTTCTGGTACGGCGACCGCAAGGGTTTCGACGTCGGCTACCTGAACACCATCTCGGCGAACCAGGAATTCGAGATCCGCACCTTCTACAACGACAGCTACCGCACCAGCTCGCTGATCAACGCGGCGCGCACGCAGTTGCAGGACCAGCCTCGCACCTACTCGGTGTACGGCATCGAGCCGCGCTTCACCCAGCGCTTCTCGCTCGGGCCGACCACCCATGACGTGACGGTCGGCTATCGCTACATTCGCGAGCGCGGCACCGACAACAGCTTCAACCAGTCGATCCTGACCGGCATCCTGACCAGCCCGACGCGCTTCGACAATTCGACCGACGCGCATGCCGTCTATATCGACGACAAGATCGCCTTCGGCCGCTGGCGCCTGACGCCGGGGATCCGCTACGAGCACATCGAGTCGGTGCGCCGCGACGACATCCTGAACCAGAGCTTCGGCTCGAAGAACAACAAGCCGCTGCCGGCGGTGAGCCTGTCCTACCTGCTGACGCCGGCGCTGACGCTGTTTACCGACTACAGCACCTCGTTCGGCCCGGTGCAGAACACCCAGCTCAACTCGCAGTCGGCCACCAACCCGCTGCAGCCGGAAACCGCCAAGACCTTCGAGGTGGGCGCGCGCTGGACCAGCCGGCAGATCCACGCCGAGGTGAGCGCCTTCAACATGCGCTTCGACAACCAGATCCAGCAGATCGTGGGCGTGGTGCCGGCCACCTTCCAGAACATCGGCGCGACCCATCACCAGGGCGTGGAAACCGCCTTCGACTACGAGTTCGCCGACGACGGCCCGCTGCGCGGCCTGGACGCCTACATCAACTTCACCTACACCAAGGCGGTGCAGGAGTCGGGCCAGTTTGCCGGCCGCGACGTGCCGTTCTACTCGCGCTTCACCGATACCATCGGCGCGCGCTACAAGACCGGCGCCTGGACCTTCAACGTCTCGAGCACGCACCAGAGCGCGCAGTATTCGGATACCGCGAACACGGTGGCCGAATCGGCGGACGGCAGCGTCGGCCGCGTGCCGGGCTTCCGCGTCTGGAACCTGCAGGCCGACTGGAAGATCCCGAAGATGAAGGGCAGCACGCTGACCGCCGGCATCAACAACGTCGGCGACGCGCGCTACTACACGCGCAACGTCGACGGCAACGCGGGCCGCATGGTCGGCGCGCCGCGCACCGTCTACGTGCAGGGGCACTTCGTCTACTGAGCGGGCTCGGCCAGGGCCGCCGGTCCTGGCCGCTCATCAGGCAAACGGGGCACCGGGGGCGCACGCACTTGCCGTGTCGCGCCCTCGGTGCCCCGCCTCGCTTCAGGCGGCGCCCAGGCGCCGCCTCATGTCTTCAAGCGCGCGCGTTCAGACGTGCGCGCCGAACCAGGCCAACTGCTTCGCGATGCTGTGCTCGAAATGCTGGCCGTCGTACATGTCGTAGTGGCCGGCGCCGGCCTCGACGAACAGCTCCTTGACGCTCGCGCCCACCGCCTCGTGGAGCGCGGTGCCCTGCTCCGGCGGGTTCACGCCGTCCTCGCCCGCCACCACCACCAGCACCGGGCACGCCACGCGCGCCGCGGCCTCGGCCGGCTTGTAGTTCAGCATCTCGTGCACGGTCAGGAACGGGATCTTGATGTCCATCTCCGGATGACGCGCGCGCGCCTCCACCACGAAGGCCTTCGACTGCTCGTCGGTCAGCACCTTGGTGATCGCGACGAACATCTCGCGGCCGGTGGCCGCCTTCTTCTCGCGCATGCGCTCCAGCGTCGAGACGAAGGCCTGCTTCTCCTCCTCGCTCATGCTGCGTGTGACCACCTGCTCGCCGTCGGCGAAGCTCAGTTGGCTCACCACCGCCTTGACGGCGGGATCGGCCGCGGCCGCCGCCAGCACGTGGCCGCCGCCCAGCGAGGTGCCCCACAGGCCGATGCGCGCCGCGTCGATGCCGGGCAGCGCCTTGACGAATTCGAGCACGGTGGCGATGTCCTCGATCTGCATGGCCGGCACCAGGCGGCCCTGCTCGCCGCCGCTCGCGCCGAAACCGCGATAGTCGAAGGTGACGGCCGCGTAACCGGCCGCCACGAAGGCTTCGGCGAAGCGCGGCAGCAGCAGTTCCTGGATGCCGCAGAAGCCGTGGCAGAGCACGATGACGGGCAGCGCGCCGGCGGTATCGGGACGGCGCAGCGTGATCGCGATGTCGTTGGCGGTTCGGTGGGTGGTGATATCCATGGGATCGGGGCTGGGAGTGGATGGACGGAAGTCCGCGGGCCGGCGCGAGACCCGGATCGACATGCGGCACGCATGGTCCGATCCCGATGGCAGGCTGGGCCTGCGCTCGACGCCGCCGGACGGCGGCGCCCATGATACAAGAGCCGCGTGCTTCGCGCGCGGCGTGGGCGCCGTCGTTTCGCGCCAGCGGCGCGGGATTCGCACGCGGCGCCCCCGCGCCGGGGCGCAGGCTCAGCCGGCGCCGCCCAGCCAGGCATCGACGATGGGCAGCAGCTCGGCAGCCCAGCCGCAAACCGACCAGCCCGTGCGACTTCGACAGGTAGCCGAGCGACACCGCCCGCTCGTGGACGTCGCAGGCAGCCGGCAACCGCTCTTCCTCGTCGAACACGAGGCCGCGATCGACCTCGTCACTGAACAGGATCGGCCCGTGGCGGCGCGTGAACTCGGCCACCCGCATGAACAGCTCGCGCGACGGCAGGTAGCCGGCGGGATTGTGCGCGCCTTCAGGCCGTATCGCGCAGCGGCCCGCTCGGCGCCGCCGCCGGCGCGTCCCGCCCCGGCAGCATCCTCAGCAGGATGCCGTCACGATCGACGAAATGATGCTTGAGCGCGGCCAGCACATGCAGCGCGATCACCGCGCCGGCGCTCCAGGCGAAGGCGCGGTGGATCCACATCCAGAGGTCGTAGCTGGCCTTGTCGACGGGAACCAGCGGCGGCAGGTTGACGATGCCGAGCAGGGGCACCGGGTGCCCCGCCACCGAACTCCAGATCCAGCCCGACAGCGGCGTGGCTATCATCGCGCCGGCATAGAGCAGCAGGTGCACGCCGCCGGCTAGCCGCCGCATCGGCGGCGAGATGCTCGCCGGCAGCGCCGGGTAGGCGCGCCGTCGCCAGATGCGATAGACGATGCGCGCCGCCACCAGGAACAGCACGGTCGAGGCGATCGCCTTGTGCACCAGCAGCGGCGTGCCCCCGCGCGGCGCGTCTCCACGCAGGTGCGCCGAGCCGAAGCCGATGCACCAGACCGTCACGATGATGGCCGCCATCAGCCAGTGGAACCGCCGCGCACCGCGCGGATAACGCGCCGCCGGCCCGGCATCGCCGCTGCCGTTGCCGTTGCCGTGAAGTTGAGCCATGTTTTCGCCTCCTATATAATCGCCACGCGCAATAATTGATTTTGCAAACAGATGGGCGGATGCCTTGCCGACGCCCTTCATCCCCGCACGCCAGGCTCGCCGACATGCCCGATCTCGATCACTACCGATTCACCGAAGCCTTCCCCTACCTGCTCGCCAAGGTCGGGGTTCGCATGGAGCAACTGTTCTCCGCCGAGCTGCGCGAGGTCGGCCTGACCCTGCCGATGTACCGCGTGATGGCCGCCCTGCGCGAGCAGGAGGACCAGCGCCTGATCGATCTCGCCGAGATGGTGTCGAGCGAGCTGTCGACGCTCTCGCGGCTGGTCGGCAAGATGATCACGATGCGTCACGTGACCCGCAAACGCCTCAGCGACGACGGCCGCACCGTCTGCATCTCGCTGACCGCTGCCGGGCGCGCGCTGGTCGAGCGCTGGATCCCGCGCGCGATCCATTACGAGAAGCTGGCCACGGCCGGGCTCGACAGCGCCCAGCTCAAGCAGTTGAAGCTGCTGATGGACCACATCTTCGCGAACCTGCACAGCGACGAGGCGACGGCGCCGCGGGTCGAACCGGAACCCGCGCCGGCCCCATCGCGCGCGGCGGCGGCGCGCAAGACGCGCCGCTGAGCCACGCGCTTGCTCGCGCGCAGGGCGAGCCCGGTCGCGCTCGCCCTGCCTCTCGTCCGGCGCGCCGCGCCTTGCCGCGCGCCGGGCCGATACGCTAGACCGCGTAGGTCTGCGTGATCTGCTTGCGCTCGATGAAATCCTCGAGCGAAGCCACGCCGCCCAGCCGTCCCAGCCCGCTCGACTTGTAGCCGCCCTCCTCGAACTCGACGGCGATGTTGGCCCAGCCGTTGATCGACACGAAGCCGGCCTCGAGCCGCCGCGACACGCGCACCGGCCGGTCCACGTCGCGACTCCACACGCAGGCGCTCAGGCCGTATTCGCTGTGGTTGGCCAGCGCGATCGCCTCCGCCTCGGTATCGAACACCTGCAGGGTCTGCACCGGGCCGAACACTTCCTGCTGCGCGATCGCCAGCGCGGGATCGTCGATCTCGAGCAGCGCGGGCCGATAGAAATTGCCCTCGGCGAGCGGCGCCTCGGTGACGATCCCGCCGCGCACGATCGCCTTCGCGCCGGCCGCCAGCGCGGCTTCCACCATCGCGTCGATGCGGCCCAGCGAGGCACGGTCGATCAAGGGCCCCATGTCGCTGGCGGGATCGGCGGCCGGGCCCGGCCGGACCGCGCGCAGCCGCGCCGCCAGCCCCTCGCGCACGCGCTCGGCGATGCCGCGCTGCACCAGGATCCGGCTGCCGCACATGCAGAACTGCCCGGCGAACACCGTCGAGGACTTCTCCAGCACCGGCAGCAGCGCATCGAGATCGGCATCGTCGAACACCAGGTGCGGCGTCTTCCCGCCCAGCTCGAGGCCGACCCGCTTGAGCTGCGCGGCGGCGGCCAGCGCGATCGCGCGGCCCGTGCCGGTGCTGCCGGTGAAGCTGACCGTCTTCACCAGCGGCGAATCCACCAGGCGCTTCGCGCCGGCCGCGCCCGACTCGATGAAGAGATTGACCGCGCCCCTGGGCAGGTCCGGCACCGAGGCGAGGATCTCGCTCATCAGCGCCGCGGTCTGCGCGGCCTGCATCGGCATCTTGATCGCCGCCGTGCAGCCGGCCGCCAGCGCCGGCGCGAGCGCGCGGATCGACAGGTAGGCCGGCGAATTCCAGGGGATGATCAAGCCGGCCACGCCGATCGGCTGCACGATGCTCATGCCCTGGAAGCCGGGGCGCGGGTCCATCACGCGCCCGAAGTTCTGCAGCGCGAGGCCGGCCGCGAAACGCAGCCCGCGCAGGATCAGCCCCGCCTCGAAACCGGCCTCGTGGCGCAGCTTGCCGTTCTCGCGGCAGAGCGTGGCCACCACCTCCTCGCGGCGCGCCTCGTAGGCATCGGCCAGGCGCATCAGCGCCACCGCGCGGCGCTGCGGATCGGCGGTCCAGCTGTCGTCCTCGAAGGCGCGCGCGGCCGCCGCGATGGCCAGCTCGGCCTCCTCGGCGCCGCCGTCGTGATAGCGGCCGATGATGCGGCCCGTGGCCGGGTCGACGCTGTCGCCCATGCGCGCCGAGCCCAGCCACTCGCCGTCGATCCAGTGCCGCGCCTCGATCGGCGCCGCGGCGCCCTGTTCCCTATCCTGTTGCATCAGTCCACTCCTTGCCTGTTCCAATCGATGCGAGGCATCTTACATAGCAATTGCAACACTTGCAATTGCAAACAAATGCACGCGATTCGGGCCCGGATCGCGTGCCTCACCGCACGTCGTCAGAAGCGTTGCCGCAAGCCCACGCGCACCACCACCTGCTTGTCGGTGGCCGAGGGCGAGAAGCCGCCGATGGTGGCCACCGCCGGCTGGCCGAGCGAATCGCGGCCGCTGGCGCGCTGCAGGATCGCCAGCAGGTAGACGTCGGTGCGCGTCGAGAACGCGTAGTCGGCCACCGCGTCGAGTTGCAGGTAGCGCGCGCCGCCGTCGCCGTCGACCGAATTGCGTCGCGTGTAGTCGAAGGCGATGCCGGTCTGCAGGGCCGGCGTGATCAGCGTGCGCACGCCGAGCTCGGCGCTGGTGAACACCGCGTTGCCGGTATAACCGAGCGGATTCGGGCCCGAGGCCGAGCCCAGCGAATCGAAGCGGGTGCGGGTCAGCACGCCGCCCACGGTGGTGCGCCCGAAGCTGTAGCTGCCGCCCAGCCCCATGATCTCCAGCGTATTGGCCGAGGCATAACCGGCGAAGGCGGGAAACGATTCGGGCGTGGTCGCCGAGCCGGCCGAGCCGATGTTGTTGACCGTGGCGAGCCCCTTGTTCGGGGTATTGCCGTAGAACGACACGTTCGGATTGCGCGCGTTGAGGTAGCCCGCGCCGAAGCCGAAGCCGCCATGCTCGTAGCTCGCGCCGAGCGACCAGACCTGGTTCTGCCCGCCCGCGCCGGGCACGCCGCCGAAGCTGTAGAGCCCGCTCACGCGCAGCCCGCCGAACACCGGCGTGACGTACTTGACGGCATTGTTGATGCGGTACAGCAGCCCGAGGTCGTCGATGTCGCCGACGTGCGAGGCCATCCAGCCGGCCCAGGACGGCGCCGAGAAACGCTGGATCGAGTCGAGCAGCGTGTCGTACTGGCGCCCGAAGGTCAGCGTGCCCAACCGCGTCGAGGCCAGGCCGACGAAGGCCTGCCGCCCGAATTCCGCGCCGCCTTGCGTGAGCGCGCCGTTGTTGACCGTGAAGCCGTTCTCCAGCGTGAAGATCGTCTTCAGGCCGCCGCCCAGGTCCTCGCTGCCGCGAAAGCCCCAGCGGCTACCCGACAAGCCCGCCGTCAAGCCGTCCTGGAACGACACCTGGCCGGCCCCGGTCGGGCGCCCGCCCGGCCTCGCGGTCTGCACGTCGTTCGCGTAGGACACCCCCGCGTCGATGATCCCGTACAGCGTCACGCTGCTCTGCGCGTGCGCGCAGACAGCTCCCAGCGCGGCCAGGCCGCCCAGAATGCAATGCTTCATGACCTATCGTCTCCAATTTCATAATAATTAGTTCTCTTTATCGTCACGATCGTGCTGCTACGGCTACCAGGTGGGTGGCGGTCTCCTTGGTCTTGGTGGTGGGATGACGGGCGGCAGGCGCCCGTCGCCGGGGTTCAGCCTTCCTCGCGCTTGAGCACGAAGGGCCGATCGGTTTTCCAGAACGGGCCCGAGAATCCGTAGGCGGCCGCGGCGCCGGCATCGTCGACGCGCTCGAACTCGCCGACCAGGCTCTGCTTCACGCCGAACACCG
Source organism: Burkholderia sp. Ax-1720 (assembly GCF_011753035.1). Classification (NCBI taxonomy): domain Bacteria; kingdom Pseudomonadati; phylum Pseudomonadota; class Betaproteobacteria; order Burkholderiales; family Burkholderiaceae; genus Burkholderia; species Burkholderia sp. Ax-1720. The sequence goes on from NZ_VWWK01000051.1 coordinate 21,102, forward strand.
TGTCCTCGGCGAGGTAGGGGCAATCCGGCGAGAAGATGTGCGTGATCACGGTCTCGAAGCCGGGCGCCTGGATCATGAAATGGATATGCGCGGCGCGATTCGGATGGCGGCCCAGCGTGGCCAGCAGCTTGCCGACCGGGCCGTCGTCGGGAATCGGGTAGTCGCGCGGGCGCACGCTGCGGAACCAGAAGCCGCCCCCGGCGTCGCTCTCGAACTTGCCGCGCAGGTTGCCCTCGGGCTGCAGGCCCTTCTGCTGCACGTCGTAGTAGCCGTCGTCGTTGGTCTGCCAGACGTCGATGGTGGCGCCCGCCACCGGCCGGCCCTCGGTATCGCTCACGCTGCCGGTCACCACCAGCGGCTCGCCCTTGCCGTCCAGGCAGAGGTTGCTGCCGGCCGGCAGCACCGGCAGGCCTTCCACGAAGAACGGGCCGAGGATGGTGTTCTCGGTGGCGTTGCCGGGCCGCCGGTGATTGATCGCGTCGACCAGCATCGACACGCCGAGCACGTCCGACAGCAGGATGAACTCCTGGCGCCAGTCGCTGCACATCTGGCCGGTTTCGGTCAGGAAGCGGATCGCCGCGTACCACTCCTCGTGGGTCGGCTCGATCTCCTTCACGGCCGCATGCAGGTGGCGCACGATCGCGGCGGCCATCTGCGCGGTGCGCGGCGCCACGTCGGGCCCGATCCGCGCGTTGACGATCTCGGCCGAGTCCTGTTCGGAAAACAGCGGGTAGCTTCGTTGTGGGGTGTCGCTCATGGTGCGTGTTCCTTGCTTCAGGCCGCGACAGCCGGCGCCGCGCCCTGCCAGGCGCGTTCCAGCAGGCTCCGCAGCCCGGCCGCCTCGGGCGGCCGCGGGTTCCAGTAGGGATTGGCGAGCGCCAGTTCGACCGCGCGCGCGATGCCGGCCTCCGGCATGCCGATCGCGCCCAGGCCGCGCGGCGCGCCGATCGCCAGGTTCAGATCATGCAGCGCCAGGCAGGCATCGTCCACCTCGAGCGCCGTCGCGAGGCGCGCCATCACGTCCGGGACGGCCGGCGCGTTGTAGGCGAGCGCGTGCGGCAGCACCAGCGCATGCGTCTGCGCATGCGGCAGGTCGAAGCTGCCGCCCAGCACATGGCAGAGCTTGTGGTGCAGCGCCATGCCGACCGAGCCCAGGCAGACGCCGGCCAGCCAGGCGCCGTAGAGCGCGTCGGCGCGCGCGGCGCGGTTGGCCGGATCGGCATGGATCGCCGGCAGCGCCCTGGCCAGGGCTCGCACGCTGTCCAGCGCGAGCGCATGGATCACCGGGTTCGCGTCGCGCGCGTAGAGCGCCTCCACCGCATGCGCGATCGCGTTCATGCCGCTCATCCCCGACATCTCGACGCCCAGGCCCAGCGTCAGGTCGACGTCGTAGATCACGCATTCCGGCAGGATGCGCGGGCTGCGCCGGGTGGTCTTGATGCCGTTCTCGGTCTCGCCGAGGATCGGCGTCATCTCCGAGCCCGCGTAGGTGGTCGGCAGGATGATCTGCGGCAGGTCGGTGCGCAGGGCGAGCGCCTTCGCGAGACCGGTGGTCGAGCCGCCGCCGATCGCGATCAGCCCGTCGATCTGGCGCGCCTCGACCAGCGCGAGCGCCTCGGCCGTCACCGCCACCGGCGTGTGCATGCGCGCGCCGTCGAAACGCGCGGCATCGCGTGCGCCGAGCAGCCCGGCCAGTTCCTCGGCCACCTCGGCATGCGGCGGCCCATACAGCAGCAAGGCTCGCGAGATGCCGAGCCGCTCGACCGCCTCGCCGAGCTGGGCGCGCGTGCCGTGCCCGAAATGCACCCGGGCCGGCAGTGCCTCGTAGGTGAACGGCAGGCAGGTGTTGACGGCCGCGTAGGGAATCGGATTCATCGCTTCGATCCAGTCAAGGTGGCGCGCATCCGGCTCAACGCCCGAGCCTCAGCAGCCGCTCGGCATTGCCGCGGCCGATCTTGATGCGATCGTTCTCGCTGATCGAGGCATGGTCGAACCAGTCGGCCGCGTGATCCATGTTCTCGAAGGGCCAGTCGGCCGAGAACAGGATGCGGTCCGAACCGATCTCGAGCATCGCGTCGATCAGCGTCTGGGTGCGGAAATTGCCCGAGGTGGTGAGCCAGAAGTTGTTGCGGAAATACTCGGCGATCGGCTTCTCGGCCGGGTAGTTCGGCTTGGCCGACACCCAGGCGTTGCGATTGTCGACGCGCCACATGCTGTAGGGCAGGCCCTCGCCCATGTGCCCGAGGATGATCTGCAGGCGCGGATGCGCGTCGAACAGGCCCGAGCCCATCAGGCGCAAGGCGTGCACCGCGGTTTCCTGCCCGAAGGCCCAGGTCGGCCCCATCAGCCACGAGTGGCCGTCGTAGATCGGCGCGCGGCCCGCCAGCGGATTGCGCGGATGCAGGTAGAACGGCACCTCGAGCGCTTCCAGCGCGGCCCAGAACGGACGATAGCGCGGCAGGTCGTAATAGAGCTCGGCACCATCCTCGGCCTCGCTGAAGCCATTGACCAGCGCGCCGACGAAACCGAGCTCGCGCACGCAGCGCTCGGCCTCGCGGATGGCCTGCTCGGGCGCCTGCATCGGCAGGGCCGCGAAGGCGCGGAAGCGATCGGGGCGGCGCGCCACCTGCTCGGCCAGGTAGTCGTTGGCGCGGCGTGCCAGCTCGACGGCCTGGCGCGGATCGCGGATCGCCTGCACGGCCGGCGCGTTCAGCGACAGCACCATCAGCTCGATGCCGGCGCGATCCATCTCGGCGAGGCGCCGCTCCTGGATGTCGAGCAGGCGGCCGCGCAGCTCCACCCAGTCGTCGGGCGGCACGAAGCCGGCCGAATCCTCGATGGTCTCGGCGATGGCGAAATGCTCCTCGAGCGCGATCTTCTTCACATTGCTGAACGTCATGCCAATCTCCAGTGTCAGGCAGTCGGGGCGAGGCCCGTCCAAGGCACGGGCTCGCGGTTCGGTACATCGCTCAGTCGTGCAGACGAGCGGATGCGGGATAGGGGAAATTCATCTCGGTGCCATCAGTGCTCGACGGCGGCCTCGCGCGCGCCGTCGGCCGATGCCGCGTCCCGAGCTTCGGCGTCGCCCGGCCCGTCGCGCCGCCGCGCCAGGACGAGCGTCATCGCGCAGGAGGCCAGCGCGATCAGCGCCGAGGCCACGAACATCGTGTGCGCCGAGCCGCCCAGCGCAACCAGTTGCCCCGCCGCCACCGGCCCGACGATCGAGCCCGCGCGGCCGATGCCGAGGCCCCAGCCGATGCCGGTGGCGCGGATGCGGGTGGGATAGACCGAGGCGGTCAGCGCATTGATGGCCGGCTGGCCGCCGACGATGCAGATGCCGCCGAGCAGCACCACCGCGAACAGGGCCGGCAGCGGCAGGCCCGGCTGGCCGATCAGCAGGATCGCCAGCGCCGCCGCGACGAAGCCCGGCACCAGCACGCGGAAATAACCGGCGCGGTCGATCAGCAGGCCCATGCCGATCGTGCCTAGCGTGCCGCCCACCTGCAGCAAGGTGCCGATCGCGATCGCCACCGCGCGCGGCTGGCCCAGGTCGCTGACGATGGTCGGCAGCCAGTTCGAGAGGAAGAACAGGTTCAGCAGGTTGGCGAAGTTGAGCCCCCAGAGCAGCAGCGTGGCGCGGGCGCGACCGGCACGGAACAGCTCGGCCACCGGCGCGCCGGCCGGCTTCGCGCCACGCACCTGGTAATGCGCCTCGGCGAGCCGCGCGGCCGGCTGGTGCGGCACGATGCGCCTCACCAGGCGCGCGATGCGTTCGCGGCGCGCGCCGCGCAGCACCAGGAACTGCACCGACTCGGGCAGCATCGCGGCCATCAGCAGGCCGATCGCGAGCGATACCAGGCCACCCGACAGGAACACGGCGCGCCAACCCGCCAGCGGGATCAGCCAACCCGCGATCAGTCCGCCGCACACGGCGCCGGCCGTGAAGCCGCAGGACACCAGCATCATCGTCGAGGCACGCCGGCGCGCCGGGCAGTATTCGCTGACCAGCGCCATCGCATTGCCCATGATCGCGCCCACCCCGGCGCCGCTCAGCGCACGCAGCGCGAGCAGTTGCGCGAGCGTCCGTGCATGCGCGGTGCCCAGCATGCAGAGCCCGGCGAACAGCATCGAGGCCACCAGCACCGGGCGCCGGCCGATCCGGTCGGCCAGCACGCTCAGCGCCAGCGAGCCGAGCAGCATGCCCACCAGGCTCGCCGAGAACACCGAGCCGAGCGCGACACGCGCGATGCCCCAGTCGCGCACCAGCTCCGGCGCGACGAAACCCATCGACTGCACGTCGAAACCGTCGATGATCATCGCCGCGCCGGCCAGCACGAACACCCCGAGCTGGAAGCGGCCGATCGGGCTCGCGTCGATCAGGGCCGGGATGTCCAGCGTCGGCTCCGGGGCGAGGTGCTGCGGTGAAGTGGTGCTCATCGTGATCGGCATGCAGTGGCCGCGCGCGGCGGCGTTCGGGCGTGATCGTGACGGGCACCGCCGGTTCGGCTCGCCCGAAATTTATTTGCAAACGCAAACATGTGTCGAAGTATATATTTGCTTTTGCAAGCAAACATAGGCGTTTACGCGGATATGGCGCGAACGGCAGCGCCGCCGGCCATCAGGCGGCGGCAATCGAAAGCGACAGGCGTCGCGATGCGCGACGAGGAAAACGCAAGGACGGTAAGGAAGCCGGTGAGGTTCGCCGCGTCATGCGCGGCGGCTCGGCAAGGAAAGCGAAACGGGAAAAATGACGGATGCGAGAATCGCGAGCGGTCGAATTTGCCTGGCCATGGCGGCGAGACTCCGGCATGCGACGAACCGCGATTTGCGGCATCGCCGATGCCACCTCGATACGTGGCGCCGGGCTCAGCTCAACGCGTAGTCGAGTACCAGGGTGCCGCGTCCGGCGAAGCCCTTGATCAAGCCGCGCCGCGCGACTTCGCGAAACGCGGCATACACGGTGTTCGGATGAAACCCCAGCGAATCGGCGATGGCCTGCTGGCTCGGCAGGCGATCGCCGGGGCGAAACAGCCCGCCGCGAATCGCCTCCTCGATCTGGTCGGCGATGGCGAAGGCCACATGGCCGCGAATCCGTGAAAAGTCAGGGCGCCAATCTTGCGCGAGACGCGTCGCGCGCGATTCGCTCGCGCGGCCGACTGCGGTTTCGATGAATCCTTGCATGCGATATCCACCTAGTGTGAGAGCCCTTTCACGCCGGCAGGCAATGGAGCGCGATCTCGTGCCGCGCTGACGCCGATCCGGCGGTGCAGCGATTTTGACATCAAACCCCCGCCGGACTCCAGCCTCGCGACGGCTCGCGTGGCATTGCACCACGCATTCGCCGATTCGAGCATTCGCGCGATCCGATTTCGTTTTGCTTCGCTGCACAATAATCGATTGATTCGCCGCCAATGAAACGATGCCCGGCGCGATTCGCAACGATCCCCTCCTTCACCCTGCCTGAAGCGCCCTTCCGGCGCATCTCCCGGCCTGTTTAAATTTCGCCGCAAACCCTTCCCGCAATGGGATCCATTGCCGCCTGGCCGTTTGGAATTCGCTGTCCATTTACTTGAAAGACGCTACGCATCATAGTTTCGCGAAACAAGTTTCAGCAAATAACACGCAGCGCGTACCGACGGAGACATCGATGCTACGCACGCATACAAGGGGCCAATCGGGCGACAGTCGCCCGTCATTCCCGCCGGAACGAGCAGCGCGCACGAGGCGCATCACGTTCGTCCCTTCGCCGATACGGCATTCCTATCCGCATTTTCACGGATGCGTCGCCGCGAGCCACGCAACCCGCATCCGCTTCACGCATTCGTAATTCCGGACGTCGCGGCCGGTGCCCTGGTAGTGCCGGCCGCGCGCCCGAACATCGTCGATCGAACCGCCGCATCCGACGGGCCAGCCAAGGCCCGCGCCCCGATCGACGTCGAGACGCCGGGAATCACCAACAAGGAGGGGGTATGTTCCGTAACACCAAGCCGCGCATGGCGCTGCTGTCCTGTTTCGCGCTCGCGATGCCGTTCTTCGCCGGATGTGGCGGCGGCGACGGCGGCGATCCACCGGCCGCGATCCAGGTCCCGCAATGCTCGGGAAGCAGTTGCCCGGCAAGCGGCTCGACCACCCAGCCGAGCACACCCAACGCACTCTGCCCCAGCACGCTCGACTACTCGACCGTCTATACCGGCGGCTCGGGCAGCGGCGAATACGTCAAGGTCAGCTTCGATACCACCAAGCTGACCTATCAAATGAGCTTCATCCTGTCCTCGGTGCCGGTCAGCGCCGGGCAGATCAACAACACGCGCGCCGGCCAGACCATCACCGGCACCTTCCATCGCGCCACCAACCTGCCGACCGCCGCGCAGAACCAGTGCGCCTTCGTGCTCGACAACGGCGCGAACGCCGACGGCTCGTATTCGATCACGATCAACCCGGCCGATGCGCCCACGCTGTTCGTCGGCAACGGCGTGGTGGGCGGCGGGATTCCCGGCGCGACCATCGCCTTCCCCGGCATCGAGCTCGCGCCTGGTTTCACGCTCGGCACGGTGCCCTCGCGCAGCTTCGATTTCTTCCCTTACATCGGCTTCACCGATACCGAGACTGATTTCACCAAGGTGGCGGGCAACTACAACGAACTGGGCATCCACCTGTCGCCGACCGGCACGGGCTACCAGACGGCGCAGCCGCAAGGCTGGCAGCCGGACGTGATCAACTGGAACGAAACGCTGAACGCCGACGGCTCCTGCTCGATCACGGCCGGCAGCGACTACTCGTGCCATACGACCGGTACGCCGTGGACGCTGCGCACCAACACCGACGGCTCCGCCGACAACGTGTTCGTCAGCAAGCCGACCTCGGCGGGTACGGCCTATACCAGCGCCGGCCAGGGCCAGCCGATCGTGCTGCTCGCGCCGAGCCAGGCGCAGGGGATCATGATCGTCGGCAAGCTGCGCGGCGCGCTGATCCCGATCGTGATCCGGGTCGGTTACGCCTCGACGCCGCCGGGTGATCTGCTCGACACGGTCGCCGACGCGGAAATCGGCATCTCGGCGCTCGCCCCGGCCACGCCGCTCGCCGCGAACTCGCTGACCGGCGGCTTCATCGGCGCGACCAGCGCATCGGCCTGCGGGATCGTGGCCAACAATGGTCCGTCGACTTCGCCGGCCGCGAGCTCGCCGGGCTTCGACGCCAGCAAACCGCATCCGAACCTGCCGGGCGTCTATGCCAACGGCAACTTCGATCCATCGGCCGGCAACTGCCTGGATGGCACCGCGGTTTCGACCTACGGCACGAACTACACGTCCACGCTGTTCAGCGGCGCCACGGCCGCCTTCGTCAACCCGCTGACCTCGCTGGCCTCGAGCACCTTCTCGCTCGACTACACGCAGGCCACGCCGGGCCTGGTGAAGGTCACCGCGCTGCAGGACTTCAACGCGGTCAACACCGCCGGCAACGTGGCGATCTTCAAGCAGGGTGCCACCGGCTGGGCGATCAAGGTCGGCGAGGTCTACGCGATGGTGGTGAACGACAGCCAGTTCAACCCGTTCTTCACGGTCGGCGCGTTCGTGCAGTAAGACGGCATTCGAGGTATTCGCAGCAGCAGGCGCAGTAATCGGTACGGATCGGCGGCAGCACCCCTGCCGCCGATCTCGCCGATGGCCAAATCGGTAGGATGCCTACCGATATGGAATCCTGAGAGAAGCGAGGGGGACGTCAGCGCGGGCGGCGCGCGGCGTACCGGGCGGCGCGTCACATCATGCATCGATCAAACGATGCGCCGCCGCCCGGCAACGGGCATCGAGGCTCCGTTGCCGGCCATGCTGGACTGTTTCGACCGGGCGCGTCCGCGCGGACGCAAGCGGTTACCCGCGGAACGCGGGCGGTACGCCGCCCGACGTCCGCTCACCCATGGCGGTTCGCCGCCGTTCGTCAATTGAGGCACGCATCATGACTATTCGAAAAGTGGCTTCCCTTGTCGTTGCTCTGGCTGTTTCGTCGGCGCTGGCCGCGCCGGCATTCGCCGTCACGGTTTCGCGCGCTGACGGCAATCCGATGAATCCCAACGGCGAGCCGTTCTCGGCCACCGGAGGTACCACGCTGACGAAGGGCACGATCGTCGCGAACTGCCTGGCAACCTTCAACGGCACGATCACGTCCAGCGGTATCGTCACGATCACTTCGACGACCTTCACACCGGCGAGCAGTGCCTTATGCGGCCTGATCCAGGGCAGCGCCACGAGCACCAATCCGTGGACGGGCCAGGCTGATACGGCCACGCAGTTGACCATTAACAACGCCCAGGTCAACGCCTCGATTCTCGGTACCTGCGGTCCGAGCCAAGTCGTGACGACCTGGAACAACGGCGGTTCATCGCTGACGTTCAACAACGCGGTTCTGACGCCGAACTGCTCGGTCAGCGGCACGGTCACGACCTCGCCGAAACTCCTCGTCCAATAAACCGCGACGCGCCGGAGCGTAGGGCCGCGCGCCGGAGCGAATCGTGGAATCGGGCAGGACCTGGCAGGATCGAACGGGGGGGTGTCGCGCGCACCACCCCGTTTTTTCTTGGTGAAGCGGCACAAGCGCGGAAATGGAAAACCGATGCGCAGGCCGCGCACGGCGTCAACCTCACGAATGCGGCGTCGAAAAAGCCGCTGCACATACCCGGACCCGAAAGCAAAACGGGCCGGCACCCGGCCAGCCCGTATTCCCCATCGCTCAGTTGCGCAGCGGCGCCGCTTGCGCGGCAGGCTCGTGCGCCAGATTGATCATCAGCGCGATCAATTCGACAAACTCGTCTTCCGGCAGGTGATCCGACCAGAACCGGTAATCGCGCTCGCTCATCTCGAAGAAGCCCTGCCCCAGCGCACGCACCTTGTCGAGCACGCGGTCGCGCGCCTCGGCGTCTTCCAGCCAGTCCGGCAAGACGTCGCCGCGCTGCGGGAAACGGTCCCGGATCCGTTGCTTCAGTTTGTACCCCGTAATGCCTCTCATGCCTGGCCCCGATTGTATTGTTGTGGTGCCGCTGTCTCGCGGTTCATGCAGCCGTAGCGTCGCGCGGCCTCGCCCGCGGCGACATCAGGCAATACCCGCGCCTCGCGTCCGTCGCCGCCGGCCCGGGCAAAGCCGCGCGCCGAGCCGGGACGACCCGTCAGTAAATCCATCGAAGTTCGCTCACGCAATCGTTGCACCTTGGGAGTTTGACCTGAATCAATCCGATTCATGCTGATTGACGGTCGGGCGCGGCAGAACTTGAGAGGTGCCTGTGAGATCCCTGAGAACGCCATCGCCGACTGGCGCGATGGGCAATGGCGGCATGGCGGAATCGCCCGCGGATGCCATTCGTTTCACGGGATCATTTTGTGATCGCCATCAGAAAAACTGAAGGCTCGAATAAAAAATACTCGCTTGGTCGGCCTGGACGATTCTGGGATAGTGCCTGTCATATTGCCGCCACATAACACGCAGCGAGCGCGGCATCGATCCGATCCCGAACCGACTTTCCAGACAGGAGACCCGTTATGCCCGCCCACTCGCCGCTCGACGCAGCCGAATCCCTCGCCGTCGAGGGCAGCCTCGCCGCCCTCGCGCAGGCCAAGGCCGCCACGCCCTACCAGGCGGTGCTGCGGAACCCGACCTGCGCGCTCGCCAGCAATGCCGGCGAACGCCCGGACGTGGCGAGCAGCGCGATCCTCGGCTACAACTGAGCGAGCCGGACCGGCCGGGTTCTCAGTCGGGGTAGTTGGCGTCCACCTCGAAGTGCGCGAGCTTGAGGATCGTGCGCAGCGTGCGCGGGTGGATGTCGCGGCCGCCGGCCAGCGAGCCGAGGATGAAGTCGAGCGCGCGGCCGTAGCGATAGAGCGCGAGCCAGCTCTCGGTATCGCCGGGTTGCGCATGCAGGTGCTCGGCCACGCGCAGCATGCTGGTCGACAGGGCGCGCGCCATGTCGAGTTCGATGCGTTGCTTCTCGCCCCATTCGGCCGGTTGCGGCTGCGTCAGCAGTTTCGCCAGGAAGGCCTGGAATTGCGCGTCGGATTGGTTCGGGCAGGTATCCATGATTCGTTCCGTCAGGCGTTGCCGGACCGCTCGGCGGCCCGTATGTCGTTGATGACGGTTCTTCAGCAGAATTCGTACCAGCTCCGGCGAATCTTTAGCGCGTCGCATTCGATCGGCGCCGAAGCCAGTCCCGATAAGGACCCGCGGGATTCCTGCGGTTTCCCGCGATGCGTTTGCGCGCCGCGCGCCGATGCCGGCAAGTGCGCGATGTGTCACCGATGTAACGTGACATGCGCGGCCCGGCACGCCACGCGGCAACACTTCTCAAGTTTTGTTGACACTGCGCGCGACCCGGAAAGGCCGGGCTATAATCCGCGCCATGCGACTGCTCCGCACCCTTTTCATCCTGCTGCTTTGCGCGACGCTGCCCCTGAGCGGGCTGGCGGCGAGCGGGCTGACGGGCGCCTGCCCGATGATGCAGGCAGGGATGGGACAGGACGGCGCGAGCGCCATGCCGGAAATGGGCGGCATGCCGGGCATGTCGGCCAGCGCCATGAACGGCATGGCCGGGATGGCCGGCTGCGACGACATGAAACCGGCGCCGGCCGGCCAGCACAAGGCCGGCGGACATCTCTGCAAGATGTCGGCGCAATGCCAGTTCGGCAACCTCTATCACCCGCCCCTGCGCGCCGACCTCAGCCGGCCCGCCTCGCTGACCCAGCCGCTGCGCTTCCACTACACCGAATCGCTGGTGGTGCGCGACCCGAACGGCCTGTGGCGCCCTCCACGTCTCGTCTGATCCCGCAATGACCGGTTCACCGCCTGCGCGGTGAGTGTCGTCCCGTCCACGGGACACGGAATCCGTTCGCGATTCCGCTGTTGGGGTTAGATCATGTCCTTCCATACCGGCGCGCCGTCGATGCGGCGCGCCTTCTCGCGCGCGCCCGCCCTGGCGGCCGTCGCGCTGTTCGCGGCTGCCGCCCAGGCGCAGACGCCCGCTTCCGCCGGACCGGCCGCCGATGCGGCCGCCAATCCGGTAATCCATCCGGGAAACAGCGCTCGCGCAAAACCGGCAACCGATCTGGTTGTTGGCGCTGGCACCAATTCGGCAACCGATCCGGCTGCTGGCGCTAGCGCCAAACCAGCAACCGACCCGGCCGCCAGCGCCGCCGCCCTCGCGCCGCCGCCCTTCACGCTCGAGGCCGCGCTGCAATCGGCGGCCGAGCGCTCGGCCGCCATGCAGGCCGCCCAGGCCTCGGTGCGCGCCAGCGGCGAGGCTGCCGTCAAGGCCGGCCAGCTTCCCGACCCGACGCTGAAGGCCGGCGTCGACAACCTGCCCGTGACGGGCGGCCAGCGCTACACGATCGGCCAGGACTTCATGACGATGCGGCGCATCGGCATCGAGCAGCAATGGGTTTCGCGCGACAAGCGCCGGCTGCGCACGGCGCTGGCCGACCAGCGCACCGGCCGCGAACGCGCCGGCTACCTGATGGAGCTGGCGACGGTCCGCCAACAGACCGCCACGGCCTGGCTCGACGCCGCCTACGCCAAAGCGGCGCTGGCCCTGCGCGAGCAGCTCGCCGCGCGCATGGACGAGGAACTGGCGGCGACGCGCGCCGCCTATCGCGGCGGCGCGAAATCCGGCGGTGCCGCCGACGTGGTGGCCGCCCAGGCCCTGCAGGCGCAGGCACGCGACCAGGTGCTGGCCGCCCGCCAGGCGCTGCAAAGCGCGCTGATCGCGCTGTCGCGCTGGACCGCGCGCCCGGTCGGCGACGTGGCCGGCGCGCCGCCCGCGCCCGAGTCCTACGTGTCCTCGCTGCCGCCCGAGGCACTGCGGCTGGCGCAGCCGACGCTGATCGCCGCCTCCGACGACATCGCCGTGGCCGAGGCCGATACGGCCGTCGCCACCAGCGAGCGCAAGCCCGACTGGACCTGGGAGATCGCCTACCAGCAGCGCGGCGGCGCCTACTCGAACATGGTGTCGATCGGCGTGTCGATCCCGCTGCCGATCAACCGCCGCGACCGCCAGGATCGCGACGTGGCCGAGAAGGCCGAGCTGGCCAGCAAGGCGCGGCTCGGCTACGAGGACACCGAACGACAGGTCGAGGCCGACATCCGCAACGATTCGGCCGTGCTGAGCAGCGGCCGCGAGCGCATCGCCAATCTGCGCGCGGCCCTGCTGCCGGCCGCCGCGCAGCGCGTGCAACTGGCCGACGCCGCCTATCGCGCCGGCACCGGCTCGCTGGCCGACAGCTTCGCGGCCCGGCGCGCGCAGCTCGATGCCGAGTTGCAGGTGCTCGAGCTGCAACGCGAGGTATCGCGCACCTGGGCCCGGCTCGAATACCAGGTGGTGCCGTCCACCCTGGCCGCTGCGCAATGAGGGAGCCCATCATGACGATCCGTTCCCTTTCCCTGCGCGCGACGCTCGCGCTGGTCGCCGGCGCGGCCCTGCTCGGCGCCGGCTACCTGGCCGGCAGCCGCCATCGCGGCGGCGGCGATTCGTTGGCCGCTGCCGCGGCACCTTCGGCCGGCGGCGCGCCCGCCCCGCGCAAGGTGCTCTACTGGCACGACCCGATGGTGCCGAACCAGCACTTCGACAAACCCGGCAAGTCGCCCTTCATGGACATGCAGCTGCAGCCCGTCTATGCCGACGGCGACGACGGCGCGCCCGGCGCGCAGCCGGGCATCCGCATCGACGCCGGCCTGCAGCAGGACCTCGGGATCCGCTACGCGAAGGTCCAGCGCCGCGAGACCCGCGACGGCATCGACGCGATCGGCACCACCCAGTTCGACGAATCGCGCGCCGAGGTCGTGCAGTCGCGCGTGACCGGCTACATCGACCGTCTCTATGCGAACGCGCCGCAGCAGCGCATCGCCAGGGGCGCGCCGGTGGCCTCGCTGTTCGTGCCGGACTGGCTCGCGCCGCAGGAGGAATACCTGGCGCTGCGCCGCGGCTCGGGCGGTGCCAGCGGCTCGGGCAGCGCCGCCGATGCCGCGCTGCTCGACGCGGCGCGCGCGCGGATGCGGGCGCTGTCGATCCCCGACGCGCTGGTGGCCGCGGCCGAGCGCAGCGGTCGCGCGCAGACCCACCTCACGCTGGCCGCGCCCGACAGCGGCGTGGTGAGCGAGCTGGACCTGCGCGAAGGCGCGATGGTCGCGCCGGGCCAGACCATCGCCAAGATCAACGGGCTCTCGACGCTGTGGCTGCTGGTCGAGATCCCCGAGGCGCTGGCGCTGCGCGTGCGGCCCGGCATGGCCGTCGACGCGACGCCCGCCGCCGATCCCTCGCGCCACATCCAGGGCCGCCTGCGCGAGATCCTGCCCGGCATCGACACCGGCAGCCGCACCCTGCAGGCGCGCGTCGAGCTCGACAATCGCTCGCTGGCGCTCACCCCCGGCATGCTGATGCGGGTGCGCGTCGACGGCGGCGCGACGCGCTCGCGGCTGATGGTGCCGTCCGAGGCGGTGATCGTCACCGGCAAGCGCAGCGTGGTGATCGTGCGCGATGCCGACGGCAAGCTGCGCCCGGCCACCGTCAGCGTCGGCCGCGACCTGGGCGACTTCACCGAGGTGCTCGACGGCCTCGGCGAAGGCGAGACGGTGGTGGCCTCGGGCCAGTTCCTGATCGACTCGGAAGCCAGCCTGAAATCGGTGCTGCCGCGTCTCGAGCACGATGCCGCGAGTAGCGAGGCAGGAGGTACAGCCGGGAATGCAGCACGCAACGGCCCCGGCACGATGGACACCTCGTCCCGGCCAGCCGCATCGTCGGACGCGTCCGCGATGTCGTCGATGCCTGCCTCCCCCGCATCCGCCGCCGACGCGGCCGGCCTCTACGAGACCACCGGCCGCATCGAGCACATCGACGCGCAGGCCATCACGCTCTCGCACCAGCCGGTCCCCGCGCTCGGCTGGCCGGCGATGACCATGAGCTTCGAGAAACCCTCGCCCGGCGCCTTCGCCGACGCGAAGGTCGGCCAGACCGTGCGCTTCGCGTTCCGCCATGCCGGCGAGGGCTACCGCCTGAGCGCCGTCGAACCGAGCGGAGGCCCGCAATGATCGCGCACCTGATCCGCTGGTCGATCCGCCATCGCCTGCTGGTGCTGCTGGCCACGCTGCTGCTGGCGGCCTGGGGCCTGCAGTCGCTGCGCGAGACGCCGCTCGACGCGCTGCCGGACCTGTCCGATACGCAGGTCATCATCAAGGTCTCCTATCCCGGCCAGGCGCCGCAACTGATCGAGGACCAGGTCACCTACCCGCTCACCACCACCCTGCTCGGCGTGCCGGGGGCGAAGACGATCCGCGCCTATTCCTCGTTCGGCGACGCCTTCGTCTACGTGCTGTTCGACGACAAGACCGATCCCTACTGGGCGCGCTCGCGCGTGCTCGAATCGCTCAACCAGGTGCAGGGCCGCCTGCCGCCCGGCGCGACGGTCACGCTCGGCCCCGACGCGACCGGGGTAGGCTGGGTCTATGAATACGCGCTGGTCGACCGCAGCGGCCGGCACGATCTCGGGCAACTGCGCGCGCTCAACGACTGGTTCCTGCGCTTCGAGCTGAAGACCGTGCCCGACGTGTCGGAGGTGGCCAGCCTGGGCGGCATGGTGCGCCAGTACCAGGTGGTGCTGGACCCGGACCGGATGCGCGCCTACGGCGTCACGCAGGCGATGGTGACCGACGCGCTGGCGCGGGCCAACCGCGAGGCGGGCGGCTCGGTGGTGGAGATGGCCGAGTCGGAATACGTGGTGCACGCCTCCGGCTACCTGCGCACGCTCGACGATTTCCGCCAGGTGGTGCTGCGCACCAACGCGGCCGGCACGCCGCTGCTGCTCGGCGACGTGGCGCGCATCCAGATCGGCCCCGAGGCGCGGCGCGGCGTGGTCGAGCTGAACGGCCAGGGCGAGGTGGCGGGCGGCGTGGTGGTGATGCGCTCCGGCAAGAACGCGTTGAGCACCATCGAGGGCGTCAAGGCGAAGCTGGCGGAACTGAAGCGCTCGCTGCCTGCCGGCGTCGAGATCGTCACCACCTACGACCGCTCCGGCCTGATCGAGCGCGCCGTCGACAATCTCGAGGGCAAGCTGGTCGAGGAGTTCGTGATCGTCGCCCTGGTCTGCGCGCTGTTCCTGTTCCACCTGCGCAGCGCGCTGGTGGCGATCCTGTCGCTGCCGCTGGGCGTGCTGGCCGCCTTCATCGTGATGCGCCACCAGGGCATCAACGCGAACCTGATGTCGCTGGGCGGCATCGCGATCGCGATCGGCGCGATGATCGACGCGGCGATCGTGATGATCGAGAACGCCCACAAGCATCTGGAGGCGTACCAGCACGCGCATCCGGGCGAGCCGCTGGCGGCCGCGCGACGCTGGGAGCTGATCGCGCACGCGGCTGCCGAGGTGGGCCCGGCGCTGTTCTTCTCGCTGCTGATCATCACGCTCTCGTTCGTGCCGGTGTTCACGCTGGAAGGCCAGGAAGGCAGGCTGTTCGCGCCGCTCGCCTATACCAAGACCTACACCATCGCCGCCGCGGCCGGGCTGTCGGTGACCCTGGTGCCGGTGCTGATGGGCTACCTGATCCGCGGGCGCATTCCGCCGGAGCACGCCAACCCGATCAACCGCTGGCTGACCCGGCTCTACGCGCCGCTGATCGCGGCCACGCTGCGGCGGCCCTGGGCCGCGATCGGCCTGGCCGCGCTGGCGCTGCTGCTGACGGCGATCCCGCTCAGCCGCCTGGGCGGCGAGTTCATGCCGCCGCTCGACGAGGGCGACCTGCTCTACATGCCCACCGCGCTGCCCGGCATCTCGGTCGACAAGGCCGCCGAGCTGCTGCAGCAGACCGATCGGCTGATCCGCACCGTGCCCGAGGTCGAGACCGTGTTCGGCAAGTCGGGGCGCGCCGATTCGGCCACCGATCCAGCGCCGCTCGAGATGTTCGAGACCACCATCCGCTTCAAGCCGCGCAGCCAGTGGCGGCCCGGCATGACGCCACGAAAGCTGGTGGACGAACTCGATCGGATCGTGCGCGTGCCGGGGCTCTCGAACGTCTGGGTGCCGCCGATCCGCAACCGGCTCGACATGCTGTCCACCGGCATCAAGACGCCGGTCGGCGTGAAGATCACCGGGCCCGAGCTGGCCGGCATCGATCGCGTCGCGGCCCAGGTCGAGCAGGCCGTGAAAGGCGTGCCGGGCGTGAGCTCCGCGCTGGCCGAGCGCCTCAACGGCGGACGCTACATCGACGTCGACATCGACCGCCTGGCGGCCGCGCGCTACGGGCTGTCGGTGGCCGAGCTGCAGTCCTTCGTCACCACCGCGATCGGCGGCGAGAACGTCGGCGAGGTGATCGCGGGCCGCGAGCGCTACCCGATCTCGGTGCGCTACCCGCGCGAGGTGCGCGACTCGCTCGACGTGCTGCGGCAGTTGCCGGTGCTGACCGAACGCGGCGCGCAACTGCGGCTCGGCGACGTGGCGCGCCTGTCGATCGCCGACGGCCCGCCGATGATCCGCAGCGAGAACGCGCGCCTGGCCGGCTACGTCTACATCGACATCCGCGATACCGACCTGCGCTCGGCGGTGCTCGCGATGCAGCGCGCGGTGGCGCGGCAGGTGACGCTGCCGCCCGGTTACTCGATCGCCTGGTCCGGGCAGTTCGAGTACCTGGAGCGCGCCGCCGCGAAGCTGCGCACCGTGGTGCCGGTCACCCTGGCGGTGATCTTCGTGCTGCTGTTGCTGACCTTCGGCTCGGCCGCCGACGCGGCGCTGCTGATGAGCACCGTGCCGTTCGCGCTGGTCGGCGGCTTCTGGCTGATCTGGCTGCTCGGCCATGCGGTGTCGGTGGCCACCGCGGTGGGCTTCATCGCGCTGGCCGGGGTGGCCGCCGAGTTCGGCGTGGTGATGCTGCTCTACCTGAAGGGCGCGCTGCAACGCCGGCTGGATGCCGGCGAGCCGCTCAGCGAGGCGTTGCTGGCCGAGGCGATCCGCGAGGGCGCGGTGCAGCGCGTGCGCCCCAAGGCCATGACGGTGGCGGTGGTGCTGGCCGGGCTGGTGCCGATCCTGCTCGGCCAGGGCACCGGCTCCGAGGTGATGCAGCGCATCGCCGCGCCGATGGTGGGCGGCATGATCACCGCGCCGCTGCTGTCGATGTTCGTGATTCCGGCCGCCTGGTTCCTGCTGCAACGCCGCCGCGTGCGGCGCGCGGCCCGGGCGCGCCATGACCTTTCCCCCACCTCGGGCACGACCGTGCCCGTCATTTCCACCGGAGATAACCGATGAACCCGATGTTTTCCGCTTTTGCCTCCCGCGCCTCCTTGCGCTTTCCCGCCCGCTTTCCGGCCCGCTCTCTGGCCGTGCTCGGCGCCCTGGCCGCCGCGCTCGGTGCCGCCGCCACGCCGGCGCTGGCCGACGACGACATGGCCGGCATGAAGATGGCCGCGCCCGCCGACACGGCCAAGGATGCGGGCCTGGCCGATGCCGAGGTGCGCAAGGTCGATCCCGCCACCGGCATGATCACGCTCAAGCACGGCACGCTGGCCAACCTCGGCATGCCGGCCATGACCATGGCCTACAAGGCCCGGGACGCCGCGATGCTCCAACAGGCGCATGCCGGCGACAAGGTGCGCGTGCGCGTCGAGAACGTGAACGGCACGCTGACCATCGTCAAGCTCGCCAAGCCCTCCTGATCGCGCTCCATCGAGGCCGCGCGCGACGCGTCGAACGCGTCGCGCGAGCGCCGCCTCGGCAGGCGCGTTTATCCGGCCTGCACGCCGACCTGGCGCAGGTCGACCACCGGCTCGAACGGCAGCCCGAGCGAGCGGAAGAAGGCCCCCACCTGCGGCAGCCAGAGCCGCACGCCGGCCGGCGTATCGAAGAAGTCGTGCGAATTGCTGCCGAACACGCCGATATCGACATACCGCGCCTCGGCGGCCGACCCACGCGCCTGCTCGCGATAGGCG
Organism: Burkholderia sp. Ax-1720; assembly: GCF_011753035.1. NCBI lineage: Bacteria > Pseudomonadati > Pseudomonadota > Betaproteobacteria > Burkholderiales > Burkholderiaceae > Burkholderia > Burkholderia sp. Ax-1720. The sequence continues at coordinate 39,043 of NZ_VWWK01000051.1, forward strand.
CCGAACATGCGCTGCGGCAAAGGTTGCGGCCACAACTGGTCGTTATCGCCGTAGAACCACAGCGAGGGGTAATGCGCCGCGCCGCCGTAGCGCGCGTAGGTGTCGACCAGCGCGTCCTGCCAGCCGGCGCACGCGCTCTTGCGCACCCCGCCCGAGAAATTCACCAGCCCCAGCACGCCGGGAATGCGCCGCGTACCGAGCGCGATGGTGGTCAGCCCGCCATCGGATTGCCCCGCGATCACGATGCGCGAACGATCCACGTAAGGCAGCTTGACCAGCGAATCGATCGCGGCCGCCACGTCGGCGGCCTCGTCGATGCCATGGCGGGCGCTGTCGCAGCGATCGCCGTGATAGACGCCGCCCGAGCCTGCGAAACCCTCGCGCATCGGAATCGCCACCACGTAGCCGCGCCGCACGAACTGGGCCGCCACGCGCAGATGGCGCGAGCGCGGCTGCCGACGCGCGTCGCCGGGGTTCTTGCCGTGGTTGAGCACCACCAGCGGGAACGGCCCGGGGCCGGGCGGCTTGAAGACGGTGGTCTGCAATTCGATGGCGCCATTGCCTGGGTTGCCCGGGTTGCCTGGATACCGCGGCAGCATCAGCACCTGTTCGCCGAGCCGCGCGTCGAGTTGCGGTGCCGCCTGCGCGCTGCTGTCGACGGGATTCGCGCCGGCGGCCGGGACGCAACCGGCCGCGGCGAGGCCAAGTGCCAGCGCCAGCGCGGCGAGCACCGGCGCGCGGCGCGGGCGGATCACGCCGG